>JBJOKO010000253.1:0-4417 GCA_046046035.1 Bacteroidota bacterium
TGTTGCATGATCAATTTGAAACGATCAAAATGCATGGCATAAGATAGTACTCCTCCAATTTGAAAAACATCTTTGGATGAAATGCTTTCTTCTGAATGTCGCTCCATTAGCGTCTTTAATGATGAATTGTACATCAAGTCAATTCCAACACCCAAAGAACTTTTATATGTGAAATGTCTTTCTTGTAATGTCTGAAAAGTGATGCTAGGATATTTCTTTCCAAGTGGCGGACTTATTTCTTTGAAACCAACAACAAGACTGTTTGATGTGTTCCATGTTTTGGTGAATTCTTCTAGCGTCTTGACTTTTGGTGAATTATTGAATTGTCTATGAGATAAAGCAATGAACCAACCTAGATTATTGGTTCCTTGATTTGGCAATTGAAAAGCGCCATTCGAAAAATGCGTCATTCGAATACCAGTTCTTAAATCATATTTTCCAATAGTCAAGAAACGCAAACTGTACTGAAGTGTAAGACACGCGTTGAAATGTGAGCCGATAACATCGGCTTGATGGTTCTCTTCAAGATCCCATGTTTTTGTGGAATAACCCAATCCGATTCCTAATCCAAGCCAATTGTTGAATCCATCGAATGAATTGACATGTTTTTTCAATCTCAGCAACGATAGATTCATAAAATACGAAGCACCTATTTGATATCCCAATTGAGGTAGATTACCTGTATTACTAAGGAATACATCAAACCCCATTTCTGGATAATTGTAATGCTGGTGCCATGGTTTTTCACCCATCATTAGAACCAAATGACTAGCTTGTATTCCAAATGAATGCCCTTTGATAAGATGCTTCATTTGAGGATTGTGAGGAATAACAAAACCAAAGTGGGGAGCGACAGTGGTTGTTTTGTTTTTAGCAAGTGTCCAAGGGCCTAAGTACAGTGCCGACGATTTCTTCACACTCAAGGAATCTTCCGAGGCTAGCATTCCATGGCTGCAAAAAATAAGAAGGAGCAAGGCAATTGTTCTCACGGCTCAAACCTAATGTTTTTTTACATTTGAGAAAACTCTATTATGAAGAATACTACTCTCCTTATTGCATTTTTATTCTGTTTCGGAATAATGAATGCTCAGAACGTGACGCCTCCTACAATTCAGGTAGAGAATTTTTATAGTGGGCTGAACGGTCCAGTGGGAATCTATCATTGCGGTGATGAACGTCTTTTTGTAATTGAAAAAAATGCGGGAGAAATTGAAATCATAGATACTACCGGTTCTTACATCGGGACATTTTTAAGTATACCAAGCTTGATTAGCACTGGTTCTGAAAGAGGATTGCTCGGTATGGCATTTCATCCTGACTATGCAACGAATGGCTATTTCTATTTGAACTATACCAATACATCTGGCAATACAGTCATCGCGAGATATCAAGTAGGAGCGAATCCAAATGTGGCCAATGCTGCAAGCGCAACCATTCTTCTGACCATTACACAACCTTTCGGGAATCACAATGGAGGGCATATCGCATTTGGTCCTGATGGTTACCTATATATAGGTATGGGTGATGGAGGTAGTGCAGGTGATCCAGGTGCTCGCGCACAAAACCTTCAAGAGTTACTTGGTAAAATGCTTCGTATCGATGTGGACAATGGAAGTCCTTATTCTGTGCCGAGCACAAATCCTTTTGTTGGAAATGCAAATGCACAAGATGAAATTTGGGCATACGGACTGCGCAATCCATGGAAGTTTTCTTTTGATAGAGAAACAGGTGAGTTGTGGATTGCAGACGTTGGTCAAAATCTTTGGGAAGAAGTAAACGTAGCTTCAGGTAATTCAACAGGTGGTGAAAATTACGGATGGCGCTGTTATGAAGGAAACGTTGCATATAACACAGCAAGCTGCGATGCAATTGGAACAATGAAATTTCCGATTGCTGTATTCAGTCATAGTGCACCAACTTCTTTTTGCTCAATAACTGGAGGTGCAGTTTATAGAGGAGATAACTACTCCGCGTTGCAAGGAATATTCTTTTTTACTGACTATTGCAGTGGAGTATTATATGGTATTTCTGGAAACGCAACGGATGGATATGTAACAACAAATTACGGATCTGCTGGTTCTGCAGTAACCGCAATTCAAGAAGATTCTGCTGGTGAAATTTATATCGTGCGTCAAGGAGGAACAATAGGCAGAATCAAAGACGCATGTGGATTGTTCAATCCACAAATTTCTGTGAATGAATCAGGACTTCTTGAATCAACTACTGCAGCATCATATTGGTGGTACAATGGAGAAGATATTATCTCCGGTGCAACAGCGCAAACATTCGGGCCGGTGATGGCAGGCTTGTATTCAGTGAATGCATCAAACGGAACATGCACAAGATCATCCAATCAAATTCCTTGGGTGGTAATGGGTGGAATTCCTGGTTGCACTTATGAGAATGCGCAGAATTATGATCCAATTGCAACAATCGATGATGGTAGTTGCACATTCGGCGCCACCGCAGGCTGCCCCGGCGACATGGACGGCAACGGTGTAATAGGAGCAAACGATTTGCTTTTGCTGCTGGGAAGTTATGGGAGCTTCTGCGAATAGGCTATTGGCTATTAGCTGTTGGCTTTTGGCATTTAGCATTTAGCTAATAGCCAACAGCTAACAGCCAAGAACCTCTTCGACAATTCTCTTCACGCTTGCTTCTTTCGAGTAGTGTGTGTTGAATCGGGCTTTGGCTTTTTCGCCAAGTTCCTTTCTTTTGTTTGGATTGGAGATGTACTCTTTCATGCAACTTGCAAGCTCGGATGCATTATCTGGTTCGAATAATAATCCTGCATTGCCATGATCCAATATTTCGGGTGTGCCGCTTGAATCTGTTCCGATGATGGCAAGACCAAAACTCATGGCTTCAATTGTAACGGTTCCAAATGTTTCGCCTTTAGAAGCGAGGATGAAAATATCAATGGCTCTATAAAAAGCTTCGACTTCTTTTGAATATGGTTTGAAATGAACTCTGTTTTGCAGTCCGAGGGAACGTACTTTTTGTTTGAGTTCCACTTCATAATCGCGTCCTTCATTTTTGGTCGATTCACCCATGATTACTAGGTGCGTATTGTCGTTGCAAATCTGAAGTGCGTTGATCGCGATATGTTGTCCTTTCAGTGGATCGATGCGACCGATGATTCCCGCTATTAGTGCATCCTTTGGAAGGTTGAGCATTTCTCGAGCTTGGTCTTGAGTCAAATTCTTTGCGTGAATTTGTTTGGTGTCAGCTCCAAGAGGAATAACCGAAATTCTATTTTGAGGAAAGCGCGTTCGTGTAATGACTTGTTCTTTGAGAAAGTTGAGCGTTGAAATCCATTTGTCGATTGACAAAAAGCGAAGCGTATGAAAAAGGTCTTTCTTATCTACGCCAAGTTGCATCGCTTGTTGATAGACAATTTCTAATTTCCGACTAGAGAATTTCTTTACCCAAGAAAGCAAAGACATATCACGCGTATCTCGAAACCAAACGAGATCAATTTTTTCTTTATCAAAAAGTCCCGCTACTTTGAATGCATTTTTTACATCAAAGTATTTTTTATTGAAAGCAACGAGAGTGTGTTGAAGTCCACATTCTAAAACTCTTTTATGAATAGGGGAGTCGGCAACGCAGAAGACATGAACATGAAAGCCTGCATTTGCGATCCATTCGGCGTATCTCACGAAGTTCATCTCGAGACCACCCCAACTAATGGAGCTGCAATAGAAGGCTATTCTTTTATTCATTAATCTTCGTAGACATCTAGCAGCATGAGTGCTTCGCTTAATTCGCCAAGCGTTTTCATTTCGCTTTGTTTTTTCGCTACTTCTTTTCCGGATTTATAAACTTCAATCGCTTCTTCGACTTTGCTTTTTTCTTCAAGCATTTTACCTAGTTGATAATAACTCGCTAGGTAGTTTGGATCATTCTTGATGATTGATCTCAAAATTTTGATTGCTTGATTGAGGTCGCCTATTTTCTGATGCTCGAGGGCAGCAGCGTAATGCAAGAAACTATCCTTAGGATTTGTTTCGAGCATTTGCTCTATCATTTTTAGACGATCTTGAGTCATGATGGATTATGGCTTTTTGTAATACTTCAAAGCTTCTGGCATAAACTCTTTTAGAGATGCAATACGAGTCTCATCGCTAGGGTGAGTGCTAAGAATTTCTGGTGGTGCTTGTCCGCCTGAAGCCGACATTCTTTCCCAGAAACCAATGGAAGCTTGAGGATCATAACCCGCCATTGCCATGAATACAAGACCTAGTTTGTCTGCTTCACTTTCGTGATTGCGGCTGTAAGCTAGCATACCTAATTGACTTCCGATGCCATACGATTGTAAGAAGATGTCTTTTGCAAGTCCTGGTTTTTCGCCCATTACTGCGCCGAGTGTTTGTCCAGCTGCATTGATCATAAGACCTTGGCTCATACGTTCATT
>JBJOKO010000254.1:0-4409 GCA_046046035.1 Bacteroidota bacterium
ATGAAGTTTTGATCGATACCAGTACTTGGATTGTTGTAGTAAACTTGAAGGTCGAAATTCTCAGCAGAAATTCCAAAAGCGCCTAGGTTGTAGACGTTTTTCATCATGTTTCTCCAAAGCGGTGAAGGATTTCCGTCAGTCAAACGTACTGCCGTAATACTACTTTTCAAAAGCTTCAACATAAGCGCTTGTGGCGCCGCAATCCCGTCTTGTGAAAGTGTACCTACTTGGTAAGTTTGACCATTTAATGTGTATTCGTATGATACAGCAAGTACCTCAGCATTATTCAACGCTTGTTTCAATGAGATGAAACCAAGACGTGAGTTATAGGTGTATTCAGATGTATTCAGTTTACGCGCATTACCGATACGCTCGTAGTGCACGCCTTGACGAATATTTCCAAATGTGCTAGAGATTGCAGAGTTCGCTTCGGTGTATCCCAAAATTTGTGGATCAGCCATTGCCAATTCAAAAATTCTGTTGTTTTCGTTATCCGGGTTTGGTACCTCTGCGCCATTGAACAATGGTCCAATGTCGTAGTCGGTTGACATGTAAGAATAGCGCTCACCCAAATCGGAGAAACCAATAACGTTACGTACGTCTTGGGTGTTCGCTTGTTGGTTTACTACCCAAACCTCAATACGCGTAATGTTCACACCGCTATTTACAACAGGCAATGAAGCTAATGCTACATCGTATTGATCTCTGAACCAAGAAGACAAGAAGTAGTGGCGATTTGCCTCGTAGTTGTCTCCAGTGATTGCGAAATTCTGTGTTTGTGCTCCGCCTTGAACCGTAATGTTTCTTCTTTCACCTTTTTGTTGTGAGAATACGGTGGTGTTTTTCATACGGCCCCATTGGGTCTCGATTTTAGCACCGAAAAGACTTGAGCTTCCTTGAATAAGGGATCCTTTGAGTGGAAGTGTAACGTTACCTAATTCGATCTTACGAATGATTTGGTCCTCGTCACCAGTGTACTCGAGTTTCATTTGATTTTCAAAATCGAATGTACTTTCAGTGTTGTAGTTCACATTCAATTTCATTTTCGTTCCAATATTTCCAACTACGTTTAATTGGATTTTTTGGTCAAAATCAAAAGTGGTGATACGGCGCTGTCTCTCAGGGATACGAGGGTTTTCGGTTTTCGAAATGTTGACACCAAAGGTCAATTCGGCAGAACCTTGAGGACGAATTTCAATTTCGTTTGAACCGAAAATGTTGTTGAATCCTTCGCCACCAACCTTGATGAATGGCGCGAAGTCCTTGCTTTGAGCGGATTGAGCCTGCTGCTGCTGAATCCAATACTCAGTCACATTTTTAGATAAATTGAAATCTAAGTACTCATCCATGGTCATGGTGGTACGATTACGGAAATCGATTTTGTCGCCCACTTTTTGGACAACTTCGTACTCTCCAGTTTCTGGGTTGTACTCTATCGAGTAAGTAATATTATCGGGCAATGGTACTTCAATACCATTTCCTCCTTCAGAGGGATTAGGGTTATCTTCATTAGGCCAAACGGGCGTAACAGTAGTATCCGCTACAGGACGAGCCTTGTAGTGGACTTCATTAGTTACAATTGTCGAGCTAGCATAGCTAAGCCAAACTATCGACGAAAGGGCAACAAAGAAACTGATCCGGGCAGCAACGGAATTCCAGTTATTCTTCACGTATTTTTAAAGTTGTTTCAAAACCTGCTTGATCAACTCTTCCAGGGAGAGGTCTTTATTGCCCTGCATTAGTCTGTCAAGAAGTTTTTCGGTTTTGGTTTTGTCTAGTCCTAGGGAGGACAGCGCGGCTAACGCCTCCATCTTAATAGTATTGTGCACTACTAAAACTTTTTCAAGACTGGCTTCACCAACCTTGAAAACCTTGTCGTGCAGGTCAATACATATTCTTTCAGCGGTTTTTTCTCCGATGCCTTTGATTCTCTTTAGACTAGCCACGTCCTTAGAGGCAATTACGGAGCGAACTTCATCCACACTCAAACTGGAAAGCACCATTCGAGCTGTATTTGGTCCAACACCACTAACTGAAATTAATTTTCTAAAAATATCTCTTTCGCTTTCATCACAAAAGCCATACATCACCAAAGAGAAATCATTTCCATTTACATGAAAATGAGTGTATAAGGTGCACTCCGGAGTTTCAGGAAGCTTGCCGAATGTATACAAACTGATATTCAAGAAATAGGCGATGCCGCCACAATCAATCACTGCATGTACAGGACTTTTTTCTACCAGTTTTCCTCTTAAATAATGGATCATAAATTAGTTACTTTTCAATTGGGCATCTACTACTGCAATGCGCACCATGTTTGTAATCTCTCTCACTGAGCATCCCATTTGCAAAATGTGATAGCTTTTTTTCATACCCAACAATACAGGTCCAGTAGCTTCCAAGCCCGCAATTTCTTGCAACAACTTGTAGGCGATGTTTCCGGCCGCTAAATTCGGGAAAATCAGTGTATTTACCTTCATATCTTTTAATCTTGAGAAAGGAAAATTCTCACTGAGCATTTCGCCGTTCAATGCAAAGTTCGCCTGAACCTCACCGTCTACCACCATTTTAGGGTGGTCGCGATGAAGAATGGACACTGCTTTTGCCACTTTAGTTGCGTCTTCTCCGCCGGCAGAACCGAAGTTGGAGTAGCTCAATAAGGCTATTTTCGGAACAATTTTCATCTTGCCGATGGTTTGAGCCACAAGCAAAGTGATTTCAACCAAGTCTTCTGCCGAAGGATTCACATTCACAGTGGTGTCGGCCAAGAAAAGAGGTCCTTGCTTGGTTTGAAGAATGTACATTCCACAAACTTTTTTCACACCTTCCGACATTCCAATCGTTTGAAGTGCTGGTCGAATAACCCTTCCATAATTTCGAGTCATACCTGAGATTACAGCATCAGCAACACCTGTTTCCACCATCATCGCTGCAAAATAGTTGCGTTCGCGCATCATTCGCGTTGCCTCAAGCTCGGTCATTCCTTTGCGCATTCTCTTTTGGAAGAAAGCTTTTCCGTATTTTTCTCTCTCGCACTGATATTTATCGATGCGAGGATCAATGATTTCAACATCGCTCAAATCCAACTCGAGATCTTCAATCATTTGATGAATTTTATCTTCAGGGCCCAATAGAATCGGGAATGCAATGCCTTCGTCTTTAGCCAATTGAGCGGCTTTCAATACTTTAATGTTATCACCTTCTGCGAATACAACGCGTTTTGGTGATTTACGAGCGCGCTCCGCAATGCCTCTAGTTAATACGTTATCACGGCCCATACGATTGAGCAATCCCACTTTGTAAGCTTCCCAATCGGAAATGATAAGTCGTGCAACTCCGCTATCAATTGCGGCCTTAGCCACAGCCATTGAAACCACAGCAATCAAACGAGGGTCGAGTGGTTTTGGAATAATATATTCTGGTCCAAAACTGATATGTTGTAGGTTGTAAGCTTCAGTTACTTCTTCCGGAACGGGTTCTTTCGCAAGTGCTGCCAAAGCGCGTACTGCAGCAAGTTTCATCTCGTCGTTGATGCACTTTGCACGAACGTCTAGTGCTCCTCTAAATATAAATGGGAATCCAAGAACGTTATTAACTTGGTTTGCATGGTCGCTGCGGCCTGTAGCCATTATAATATCGGCTCTAGCACCGATAGCAGTCTCATAGTCGATTTCTGGATTTGGATTGGCAAGGGCAAAAACGATAGGATTCCAACTCATGGACTTCACCATGTCAGCATTCATAATATTACCTTGTGATAATCCTAGAAAGACATCCGCCCCAACAAGTGCCTCGCTTAAATCTGCAAAATTCGCCGTGGTGGCAAATACCCGTTTTCTATGGTCAATATCTGTGCGTGATTCTGTTAGCAAACCCTTACTGTCAAAGCAGAATATGTTTTCTTTTCGTGCGCCGAGTTTGACCATTAAGGTCATGCAAGAAAGCGCTGCTGCACCGGCACCGCTTACCACAATTTTGACTTTGCTAATTTCTTTTCCAGCAATTTCTAACGCATTGATAAGAGCGGCACTCGAGATAATAGCAGTGCCATGCTGGTCGTCGTGCATGATTGGAATCTCAAGCTCTGCCTTAAGACGCTCCTCAATTTCAAAAGCTTCAGGTGCCTTGAGATCTTCAAGGTTGATTCCTCCGAAAGTGGGGGCAATATTTTTTACGGTATTTACGAATTCTTCAACTTCAGTGGCTTTTACCTCAATGTCAATGCTGTCGATGTCAGCAAAGATTTTGAAAAGCATACATTTTCCTTCCATTACCGGCTTGCTCGCTTCGGGCCCTAGGTTTCCCAACCCAAGAATAGCGGTGCCATTTGAGATTACGGCAACGAGGTTTCCTTTGGAGGTGTATTTATAAACGTCATCTGGATTTTCTGCAATGGCCAAAACGGGCTC
>JBJOKO010000255.1:0-4401 GCA_046046035.1 Bacteroidota bacterium
ACCTTTTTTTACAGCTAATTGCACTGCGTAGCCATCGCGAACATTGGCTGTGCGCATTTGCTCACCATCGGGAAGTAAGTAAACAATATTGTCGGTAAATACTCCATCAATATCAAAAATGAAAATCTTGATATCCTTTAGCTTTTCTTTATAATTAAAGGTCATTGTGCTGTTTTTTTATTCTTTCTGAAATCAGACGGTAAATTTCTTTTAGTTCTTTTTCTTGAATGAGATTCAAATGACTTTCGATTGTCTTTTGATCTCCTCTGGAAGCTGGGCCTGTTTGTATATCTACAGGCCTATAGGTATGTACTTTTCTCGTTTCCTCTTCAATAATTGGAAGAAGAATTGAAAATGGTAAATGCGCTTGTTCTAATATTTCGTTGGAAATCGAATAGAAGTGATTGACAAAATTATTGGCTATTACTGCCGCCAAATGGGCTTTTAAACGTTCTTCAGAATTTTTTATATATACAGAAGTCGAAACTTTCTTTACGAGTTCATACAACGCTAAACTGTCAGCTTGGTTATTTGATTCCACCAAAAATGGAATCTTTGAATAGTCAGTTGGTTGTCCTTTTCGAAGCGATTGAATGGACCAGATGACTCCATTTCTCGGACTTGAAATCTTTTCAATAGAAGCAGTGCCTGAAGTATGTACAATCAATGCTTGACTCTTAATATCCGAAGCAACAGTTTCAATTGAGTCATCATTAACAGCGAGCACGATTAAGTCGGTTTCAGTAGAAATATCTTGGAGTCGCTCAACCTGTTTCGATTCTAGATCTCTCGATAGCATTTTGGCTTCATTTTGATTTCTAGAATAGACTTCGATAACATCAATGCCAATGGACTTGAACATCTTTGAGAAATGCCAAGCGACATTTCCTGATCCAATCATTGTCATTTTTTTGATTTCCATGTAGCGGCGAAGGTAGAAAAGTAGTAGTTTGTGCCCTAATTTTTTAATAGAATATGAAAAGCCTGTTTCTCTCAGCTGTAGCTGTTTTTTTCTCTTTATTATCCCTGTCTCAGGCAAATCCTAATGGCCCTTTTGATCCAGCGGATTCTACTGGAACACAAGGTCTGTACTACGAGTTCGCTGAGGTACCAGCGTATTTCAAGTTTGGAGAAGATAGTCTCAATAAATTCTTGGCGGCGAATATCAAGTATCCTGAAATTGCCCGAAAGGCACTCATTCAAGGGAAGGTCACGTTGAATTTTATTATAGAAAAAGACGGTTCTGTTTCGGATATTCAGGTGGTGGACGGCGTGCATGTAACTCTGAATACAGAGGCTGCGCGTGTATTAATGCTTACTGATGGCATGTGGATTCCAGCTCGAATCGATGAAGCTCCTGTTCGTTGCTCGTTTGTCCTACCTATAAAGTTTGCTATCCCTCAAACAAAGCCTGGTTTGAACAAGCCAAATCGTGATTTGCTTCCTATCTATTCTGAGAATATAGACATGTACTACAAGGAGCTGAAGAAGAATTTAAAGTATCCTAAAGACGCTAAAAAGAATCACATTATTGGTCGTGTTAGAGTGAAAGCGACAATTGGTGAAGATGGAAAGCTCACCAACTTGAGACTGGTTGACCATGTCTATCCCTCTTTGGATTCTGAAGCGATACGAGTGGTTGGATTGTTTAAAGGAACTTTTATTCCCAAAAAGTTTAATGGAAAACCGTTTATGGAAGTGACGATTCCGATAGATTTTACGTTGAAGGATTGGAAGCCTTCTGCTACAGAATTAGAGGCTTTGGCCAATACATCTATGGCGCAGGAGGATTGGAACACGGCTTATAATCTCTATTGCCAATTGTATTGGCTCGATCCTAAAAATCTAAATGTTCGCAATATGATGGGAATATGCAATGAAAAGCGCAATAAATAGGGATTTTTCACTGCTTTGATTTAGGTTTGCACTAGTTATGGAATTGATTACCCCCCTACATTGGAAAAATTACGAACTGCTTGATTGCGGTGACTTTGAGAAACTCGAGCGATTCGGAGATTATATAACGATTCGACCTGAGCCGCAGGCCGTTTGGCCCAAGGTATGGTCTGACGCTGAGTGGAAGAAGTTGGCTCATATCAAATTCGTTCCAAAAGGAAGCAATAGTGGTGATTGGTTAAAGATGAAGAAAATGCCCGATCAGTGGGTTATTCCGTACAAATTGCCAAATGAAAAGGAAATCTCTTTTCGATTGGGACTGACTTCGTTCAAACACGTTGGGATTTTCCCCGAACAAGCGGCTAACTGGGATTTCATCGTAAAATCAATTGAATCGATGAGTGTTCCGAAACCCAAGGTGTTGAACTTATTTGCCTATACAGGTGGTGCATCTTTAGCGGCTGCGGCAGCGGGCGCAGAAGTTACTCACGTTGATAGTATCAAGCAAGTGGTAAGTTGGGCAAATGAAAATATGCAGATAAGCAGCTTAACAGATATTCGATGGATGGTAGAGGATGCTTTGAAATTTGCAGAGCGTGAAGTAAGAAGAGGAAATAAGTACAATGGCATTATTCTCGATCCACCAGCTTTCGGTCATGGACCAAAAGGTGAGAAGTGGAAACTCGAAGATAATCTTGCAGAAATGATGAAGAACGTTCTTCAGATTCTTGATCCAAAAGAACATTTCCTCATTCTGAATGCATACAGCCTTGGACTTTCTGCATTGGTTATTGAAAACCTTTTGAAAGAATTTGCAGGCAAAGATTTGAAAATCGGAGAACTTTATTTGCACGCCAAAAGTGGCGTTAAACTTCCTCTCGGTGTATTCGGGAGATATTGCAGAAAATGAACCCAGATCTGCATCATATCATCTCTCGACTCAAACCCCAACTTGAATCTAAGTGGGGAGTCGTGAAGATAGGTTATTTCGATTGCTACTTGTCCCATCATCACAATGTGGACTGCGAACTTAATATCATCGTTGAACTAGAGAAACCTTTGGGTTGGGAATTTTTTGCCCTTAAGGAATGGCTTGAATTGAAGATGGGAATTCGAATTGATATTTGTACGTCCAATGCATTGAAACCTGCTCTGCGAGCTGAAATCCTTGAAAATACACACTACGTATGATTAGGGCCCAAAGAAGATTTGATTTCTATTTGCAGGACATGCAAGAAGCAATGGAGCGTATTCTTGATTACACTTCAAATATTACTTTCGAGGAATTTAGTTCCAATACAATGCTTCGTGACGCGGTAATAAGAAATTTTGAAGTTTTGGGCGAATCAGTAAAGCATATTCCTTTTAAATTTCAGAAAAAACATAAAGGCCTACCTTGGCGACATATGTTTGCGCTTAGGAATTTTATCGTTCATGAATATTTCGATATTGATGATGATATCCTTTGGCATATTATTAAATTCGATTTGAATGAAAATCTAAGTTCAATCAAGAGAGTTATACAACAACAATAGTTTTTAAAAATGAAGATATCTAGTTATTTCACAAAACTCACCATAGCCGCATTGTTGGCGCTATTGGTTGGGGCTTGTAATAACCAAACAAACAATAATTCAGAACATTCTGACAGAGTGAAAATGATGATTGCAAATAGTAAACTGGCCAAAGATCCCCATTCATTCAGTCATCCTAATGATGTTCGTGTGAAGCACTTGTCATGGAATGCGAATGTGGATTTTAAAACAAAAACCATTCAGGCGAGTGCTACTTATGACATCGAACATCTTAGCGATACAAATCGAATCGTCTTCGATATGAAGGGATTGAAGATTCAAAAAGTGCTCATTGATGGAAAGCCAACTATATTCGAAATAGGTGAGGAGCGCGAATATTTGGGCGCACCGCTTTCAGTTGTTATCGATAGTACCACCAAGCAAGTTACTATTGATTATTCTACTCCAGAAGGAGCAGAGGCATTGTTGTGGGTAGATGGTGAAAAACCTTTTCTATTTACCCAATCACAAGCCATACTAGCACGTACATGGTTGCCATGTCAAGATAGTCCTGGTCTTCGTATTACCTATGATGCGAAAGTAACTGTGCCGAATGATTTGATGGCGTTGATGAGTGCTGAGAATCCTACCACACTTAGTAAGGATGGTGTTTATTCATTTAAAATGGAGCAACCCATTCCTACTTACCTAATGGCATTAGCTGTTGGAGATATTCGATTTAAAGCCATTGGCGATCGAACAGGAGTATATGCGGTGCCTTCTGTTATTGATGCTGCTGCCTATGAGTTTGAAGACATGCAGAAGATGCTTGTGGCTGCTGAAAAACTATATGGTGATTATGTATGGGGCCGTTATGATGTTCTCGTTCTTCCAGCAGCCTTTCCTTTTGGTGGAATGGAGAATCCTCGGATAACATTCGCAACACCTACAATCATTGCTGGTGATAAGTCTCTTGTTTCATTAATTGCTC
>JBJOKO010000256.1:0-4394 GCA_046046035.1 Bacteroidota bacterium
TGGGGGTGCGATTCAAACGGCAGGTGCTGTAAAGAGCAATAAGATTACCAAGACTGCTGCTTCCGACTTTATGGAGATTGAGCGTCAGAGAGGTATCTCTGTTGCTACGTCTGTAATGGTGTTCGAATACAATGGTAAGCAAGTCAACCTACTCGATACTCCTGGTCACAAGGACTTCGCTGAGGATACTTATAGGACCCTTACTGCAGTAGATAGCGTTATTCTCGTTATTGATAGCTCTAAAGGTGTCGAGGCGCAAACCCTCAGATTGATGGAGGTTTGCCGTATGCGTGATACTCCCGTTATTGTATTTATCAATAAAATGGACTTAGAAGGACAAGATCCTTTTGATTTGTTGGATGAATTAGAAGTCAAGTTGAATATCAAGGTTCAGCCGCTATCATGGCCAATCAGCAAGGGATATTCATTCAAAGGAGTTTATAAGCTTTATGATAAAACATTGAATCTCTTCGAATCTTTGAAGACGAAAATCAATGATGAAATAGTAGCGATTGAAGATCTTTCTGATCCGAAATTGGATGAGTTGGTTGGTGAATACGCGGATCAATTGCGTGAAGATGTTGATTTGATTGAGAATGTTTACGATCCATTTGACGTCAATCGTTATCTAAGAGGAGAATTGGCGCCAGTGTTTTTTGGATCTGCGATGAATAATTTCGGGGTGAAAGAGTTGCTCGATAAATTCGTGGAGATTGCGCCACTTCCGCAACATAGAGAAACGACCAAGAGAATGGTTGAGCCAACTGAAGAGAAATTCACAGGCTTCATTTTCAAAATTCACGCGAATATTGATCCTCGTCACCGCGACCGTATTGCTTTCTTGCGTGTTTGCAGTGGACGATTTGAACGTAATACTTTTTACAAGCACGTTCGTTTGGGAAAAGAATTTAAATACCCTAATCCAGCTACATTCTTAGCGCAAGCGAAAAGCACGATTGACGAGGCTTATCCAGGTGATGTAATTGGCTTGTATGATACAGGTAACTTCAAGATTGGAGATACATTGACAGAAGGGGAGGAAATGATGTTTAAAGGCATTCCTAATTTCTCTCCAGAGATCTTCAAAGAACTTGTCAATCGCGATCCAATGAAGACCAAACAGTTGGAAAAAGGTATTCGTCAATTGACTGAGGAAGGTGTCGCACAGCTTTTTGTTCAAGAACCTGGTAGTCGTAAGATTGTGGGTACTGTTGGTGAACTTCAATTTGAAGTAATCAAGTATCGCTTGGAGAATGAGTATGGAGCGAAGTGCGAATTTGAAACGAAGTCATTCTACAAGGCTTGTTGGATTACCACAACAGATCCTGCTAAAATGGAAGAATTCAAGCGTATCAAAGGAAATCACATGGTGAAAGATAAGGAAGATGTTGATGTGTTCTTGGCGCCGAGTAAGTTCATTCTAGATATGGAGCGTCAGAACTATCCGGAGTTGACTTTCCATTTTACCAATGAGTTTTTAGATTAGTATTTGGTCAATTTGACCATTATACCTTTTTCAAGGTATTGTTGTTTGTGAGCTCGTGTAGTCTATTTGCGGTCTAGTTAGATAGATTCTAAATAACATGAGACTTCACAACATACTTCCAGCTATTTTATTGTGTTTAGCTGCTTTTCAAGCAGTTAGCCAAGATACTTTGCCATCCACCCTTGGGCCTGTTTTGGTTATTGCTTTTGAAGAAAAGAGCAAGACGTTCATTCCAGAAGTGAAGGATGCGACAATTTATGCTGGTAAGAAAACCGACTTGATTGTTGTTGGGGGCTTAAATGCTGATCTATCTGTAAATTCTAGTCGTCAGATTTTTGGGAAAGTTCCTGGAGTGAATATTTGGGAAAGCGACGGTTCAGGCATTCAAACGAGCATTGCAACAAGAGGACTAAGTCCTAATCGTTCTTGGGAATATAACGTTCGTCAAAATGGTTATGATATAGCAGCTGATCCTCTCGGATATCCAGAGGCATATTATTCACCACCTACAGAAGCGGTTTCTAGAATTGAATTCATTCGCGGAGCATCTTCTATCTCATTCGGTCCTCAGTTCGGAGGCTCATTAAACTACATTTTGAAAACAGGAACTCGAGCGAAAACTTTAGAAGTAGAAGCCCGACAAACCGTAGGTTCATTCGGTTTACAAAATACTTTTGTTGGAATAGGTGGTAGCAAAAACAAATGGACTTACTATACTTTCTTTCACAAAAGAAATGCTGATGGATGGCGCGAAAACTCTCGCTATTCAACACACACAGGTCATTTGAATGTTTCTTTCCGTGCAACAGAGCAATGGACACTTGGTCTCGAGGTTACGACTATGGATTATAGCAGTCAGCAACCTGGTGGTTTGACTGATGAGCAATACAAAACAAATTGGAGACAATCCAACCGCGAGCGCAATTGGATGGGTACTCCCTGGAATGTGGCTGCTTTAACATCTAACTATCGTTTCAACAATGGTGATTTTCTTGATGTGAAAGTTTTTGGAATGATGAGTGAAAGAAATAGCGTTGGATTTACTTCAGCCATTACTACTGCAGATTCAGCGCATTTTGCTCGTCAAGTGGATAGCGATGAATATGTGAATTTTGGAACTGAAGTTCGTTACAAGAAACTAATTGATCTGTTTAATAGAAACCATGTTTTTACTTCGGGAATTCGTTTGTTTGAAGGCTCTACATCACGCAGACAACGAGGTGCCGGCACGGCAGACGATGATTTTGACATGACACTCACCAATCCTAAATGGGGAAGAAGTGTTGATTTTGCATCGAGAAATGGTGCAGCTTTCGCAGAACTATTAGTAAATGTTTCTGATAAATTATTGTTCACACCTGGTGTGCGCTACGAGTATATTGAGAGCAGCGGAAGTGGTTACATCGGAGCTTCATCAGGCGATATTGTGGTCGATGATTTTCGTTCTAGAAATGTGGTGCTATATGGATTGGGAGCGGAATATAAATTGACTCGCAATTCAAGTTTGTATAGCAATATTACCAAATCATTCAGACCAGTTATGTTTTCGGATATTACGCCTTCGGCGACTACCGATGTTGTAGATCCAGATTTATCAGATGCTTCAGGACATTCATTTGATTTTGGTTATCGTGGTTTCTTCGGCGCTTATGTCAATTTCGATGTAAGTGTTTATTGGATGGAATATGACAATAGAATTGGTCGTATTACTGAAAACGGAATTGTACATGTGAGAAATATTGGAACATCAATATCTCAAGGTGCAGAGGCTTTCGTCGCATTTAAACCATTTCGAAATTATTTAACAGGAAGAGGTTGGGGTGATTTGGAATTTTATGTATCATCATCTTTCAATCAGTCAGAATATACACGTTGGAATAATCCAGCAGCAGAGACTAATCCGGCTTTGGATATTGTAGGAAATAGAGTAGAGTATGCTCCAGAGCAAATTCACAGAGTTGGTGCAACATACAAATTCGAAGGCTTTTCAATTACATGGCAAACGAATAGCATGGATGAAGTATATACTGATGCTAATAACACAGAATTGCCAACTGCCAACGCACAATCAGGAAAGTTGGATGGCTATGTTCTTCACGATGTAAGTGCGATGTACAAGTTTCAAGACAAGTATTCTTTCTCGTTCGGTATAAACAACGTTTTCGATACGCACTACGCAACACGCAGAAGCGGCGGCTACCCAGGTCCAGGTCTACTACCAGGACAAGCACGCTCTTTCTTCGTCACTGTCGGAGTGAAAATCTGACGACCGACGACTGGCTACTGGTTACTGGTTACTGAATACTAGATACTGGTTACTGAATACTAAATAACCAGTAACTAGTAACCAGTAACTAGTAACCAGTAACTAGTTTCCATCAGCCTTCATCCATGCGCGAAGCGCTTCGCGCTTTACCAGGTTTTTAGGTCTGTGGAGGTGAAGTTCCATTCGGGGGTTTCTAGAGTTGATGTGGGGAGCGTGTACCAGGGACTATAATTGGTGTCGTTTGGATTTTTTAAAATCTGTGTTTCTTGCGCGGGCATGTAGGATTGTGCGAGGATGAATATTTTTTCTCCTTTAGCATTCTTCGCCATATCTACTACGATAACTGCATGACCGGGACTGCCGCCTTGAATGAAGACATCGCCGATTTGCATCTCATTTACTGGACGAGACTTTAGAGATTTAGAAAGAGATAAAGTTCCCGCAAAAGTGAAAACACGATCGAGGTAATCGAGGAAATCTTCATAGGTGTTGGAAGGTTGTTTTTTGAGTACCCATGATGTTTTATTTCCATCTACTGCAAGTCTGTAACCATCCATCCACTTTGAATAGGCCATTTCGAATCCGTTGGTCAGATTGAAACTGATTTTATTGAATTCTTTACGAGAATATAAATATTCCGCT
>JBJOKO010000257.1:0-4376 GCA_046046035.1 Bacteroidota bacterium
CCATCTTCGTCCTGGTAATGATTAAGTAAAATCAACGAAAACTCTTTTCTCATTCGTTTTGGCGAAAAAGAAAATGGTTGAGCAGGAAAGTAAGGCGTAGCAGTGAGTAATTTATTCATCGCAATCGCCATTGCATTCTCATGACTTACAAAAAACCGATTTGCATGCGGTTTAAGTCCAAACCGGGCTGTCTTGAGATCCAACGATTTTAAATCACAACCATTCAACTCCGCTCCATAATATGCCTGAACAAGTTCAATCTGGCTATCACTATGATATGACTTTAACTCAAAATAAGATTTGGCCTTGCCGGAATAATCGTTCATATTACGTCTTGCACTATAAACCAAATCATATAAAAATGACTCATCATCAGCCACCACCACTACTTCCTTCATTTCTGTAAATTCCGGAATCAATAAAATCCGCGAATTTAAACGTAACTGAAGTCCGGTAAATGTGCTTGTTTTAAATCCTATGAAACTGAATCGAATTGAATCATCAGGCTGAACATTCTCCAATTGGTAAAATCCGTTTTCATTGCTGAGTACACCGGTATTCTGAGACAAATTATAAACGTTCACGTAAGGCATTTTTTCACCATTTCGTTGATGATAAACCGTTCCTCTGATGAGCGATAGTTCCTGAGACTGTGCAAATAAACTTGTCCAGTGACTGGAGAAAAACAAAAACAGCAATTGTAGACCAATATTCCGGCTCGTTGATACTAGTCGAATAAAAGCATGGAATTTAAGTACCCACATCTCTCAAAAATAAAAAACTATCTCAATTTCCACTCATCTGCGAGAAACTCTTTCACAAATCTGACAATCAATTTATGTTGTCGCCGCGTACCGGAGTTATCCATATCATTATGCCTACATCGTTTTAGAAATACCAACCTTACATTCTCTGACACTCCGGATACATTCGCCGGAAGTACTTCATCGTCGGCCGGCAAATCACTCGACCGAAGAGAATAGATCATGGGCTCACTCGTACGTGGCAAAGGCATTCTTCGATTGTCAAGCGTAATAAGTTTGTGTACAAGTTCAGGGTGCATAGCAGTAAAAAGTGCAGCAATATCCCCGCCATTTGAATGCCCGATTAATGAAAGTTTTGCATAATAATGCAAGGGATGTGTTACCCGTAACCATTGCAGAACAGCTAAAATATTTGCCGAGCCCCGCTCCCAGTTAGATCTCCTTGTATCACGAAATGGAGGAGTCATAGAAAGCAACGAATCATCTTTTTGTTCATGCTGAATAGAAGCGACGAAATACCCTGATTGGGCCAGCGCAATGGCCAGGTAGGAATAGTCCAAATATGCATTGCCACGATTCTGATCGTACCCGTGATTTAAAATAACAGGCATTAATCGGGATTGAGCAGCTTCCAGATCAGGACGGATATAAATCGCGACAGGAATCATTCTTCCACGTACCTGATCAGTGACCATTATGGTATCAATTCGAACAGTCGATCCAGCTGTAGCATCAACTTGCAAAGAATACAAGAGTAATGTGATAAAGAAACCGAAGCGAAGTATTAACATTTTACACATAGAGCACTATATCAAAGCAAAGTTAGCCATGAAGTGTATCATAATTGAATAAAACTTAAATAAATTTCTGAGAGCTGTATTTCAGAAAAAATCAACTACCGCAGCAAACATAGTCAATCAAGGACGTTGACTTAGCTCTTTTACAATTACAAGTGCCTTGGGAAAAGTCTCTTTAAAATATGCAAGTGGGCCTTCAGTAGATTGTAATTCCACAATTAATCTGGTTTCACCATCTTCACTAATCAACTCATAACTCTCGGTGGCACCTGACCATGTAGTATCTTTCAATTCACCATTTACGATATCCTTCAAATGTTTAAAAACCATCAACTGATTTTCCACTCTTTTTTCAATATCAGATAACATTCCACTGCCCTTTGGATTAAGAAATCGAATATCACTACCCTCTTTCCAATCACTTTCAGCATAAGACCCTACAGCAAAAACGGCAGTCCATTGACGATATGTTTCATCGTCCCACAATACCTTCCAGACTTTCTCTGGAGATGCTTCGATAACTTCTTCGAACTTCAGTGTAAGTAATGTTTGCATATTAGTTTGCCGCTTTCACTAATTTTTCAATTTCAAACTTTCTCATTTTCAAAAACGCATTCACAACGGATCCGGAAGTTGTTGAATCTTTCATCAAACTTTCCAGGATTGAAGGCACAATCTGCCAACTCACATTGAATTTATCCTTTAACCAACCACATTGGCTTTCTTGACCTTCTTTAGTCAATGAATTCCAGAAATGATCAATTTCCTCTTGTGTATCGCAAAGTACGACCATCGAAACTCCTTCATTAAATGTGGAATGTTCCAAAACGGAACTATCCATTGCCATCATCACAAAAGAACCGAGGTGAAACTGAGCATGCTTGATATTACCCTCTATATCTTCACCTATAGGATACTTCAATACTCCGGTAATGCCGGAATCTTGGAAAAGAGAACAATAGAAATCAATCGCTTCCGCTGCCCGGCCATTGTTTACACTGTTAAACATCAGAGTAGGTGTAATACGTTGACCAACGTCCTCCATTCTTCCATGTGAAAGTTGCCAACTTACACCGTATTTATCCTGTATCCAACCGTACTTTTTACTCCAGGGATATTCATCCAATGGCATCAATACAGTGCCTCCTTGTTCAAATTTTTTCCATGTTTTTTCAACTTCTTCCTCAGATTCATATAAAACAAAGAAAGATATTGAAGAATTCTTTTTAAAACCCGGACCTGCGTTCAGTAACATTAATTTCTGTCCGCTAAAACCGAGCATAATTACCATTGGATTCTGATCAAGAATGGTACAATCTGCAAATGCTTCCGCATAGAAAGCCGCCGCCTCTACACCATCTCCTTCAAACCATAGACAAGGATAGATTCTATTATTCATTTTTCAAATTTGTATGCATATGATTATTCTATAAAATTGTCCTTGTCAGGTAAATTCGTTTCAACAGTATATTAAAACTATAGCTGATCGCTAATTAGACTCCGTATACTTTTTAAAATTATCAAGAATATTCTGCCAGCCGGTCCTTTGTAAATCAATACTATTTACGTTTTCTGCTTCGAAAGATTCTACGATTTCCGTCTGACCATCTTGTTCTTCGAAAGTAATTTTCGCCTTCCGACCATCGGCCATAACATAGGAAATCAATCTATGTTCCGTTACTTCACTATAAACACCTTCAAAATCAAAACTCATACTTCCATCTCTGGCGGCCATTGTAAAAACAAATCGACCATCTTTACGAAGATCATTTTTTGCGGCAGGTGTATGCCAATCTTCAGAAGCATTATTCCAATTTATAATGTGTTCGTCCTTTGTCCAGAAATCCCAGACTTTATTTAAAGGAGCTTTAACTTTCGTAATTACAGTAATCACAGTAGGAGATGAGTTGTTCATTTAGAGTTTCTTTATAGCGTTCTGATCATGCAACGACAATCCTTACCACTATACCATTCCAGACAAAATCCATCCGGTTTCAAATCAGGTAGCGCAGTAAGTATTTTGAATGCGTTGCCAATATCTGAAATATTCTCCATAAACAAATGAACATCCAGATATTTATAAGTGCCTGCTTCTATGATGAATTTTTCAAGTCCATGCCGTGAGAACTCTTCGGTCATAATTTCGGTAGCAGCAGCCCAGTAAGCAATAGCATCGTTCTCCGGATGTGAAATGCCAAAATACTGACGGTTTGAATCGAATTCAACGAAAGAATGAAGCTTCATATGTGCTGCGCCAACTCCCTCCGGAAAACCGCTTGCACGTAGTCTATAAACGACAATATCCTTATCCAGGATGAATTCTTTGATTTGTAAGTAATCCATGGGGCAAACATACCAAAATGCAAATTAGTAAATCAGGACAAAAACGTCATAGTTAGGGCGTTTTGCGACATTTTATTTTAATAGATTTACAACATGAAAAATGTAGTCATCATTGTCCCGGAGAGTTCCGTATTGCAGGCCATCGCCGATCCACAATACTGTTTTGAAGCAACAAATCAATTTTTAGTGAATATGGGTAAAAAACCATTGTTCCGTATTGTCCTTGCCGGTAAGAAACGCTCCATCAAACTTAACAATGGACGATATGTAGTACAAACTGATGCTCTTCTACCGGAAATTAAGAAAGCAGATATAATTTTCATTCCCGCACTAGCCGGTGATCTGGAAACAGCGTTATCATTGAACAATGGAATTTTACCATGGATAAGAGAACAACATGTGCGGGGAGCTGAAATTGCTTCTTTATGTTTAGGAGCTTTTCTATTGGCCGAAACGGGATTACTGAATGGTG
>JBJOKO010000258.1:0-4362 GCA_046046035.1 Bacteroidota bacterium
ATTTGAAATTCCGAACCCTACTTTTTAGTGTAATGCAACAACGACCTGCTTTCAATTTGGAAGAAGGTGTTTTTTATACAGGAATAGATGGGATTTCTATTCGTGTCATGAAAAAGGACAAAGAGAATGGAGATTTATATGATGTCCTGATTTATGATCATCGTGATAAAGCTCGTGGAAATCGCACTGTGATTCGCGCTGATAAGGGGATCATGGAGCAAACAGATGACAAGCGTTTCTTAGTGCTCACTCTTCACAACGGGGTGACCTATGATGAGCAAATGGAAAAGAAGAAACGAAATCAGGATTTTCCGCTGGTGATGGGGACGTTTGAGAAGAGTATTATTCGTCTTGACTTAAGCTCTTTCTTTTTCAAAAATGGAAATGAAGAAGTCTTCGAACATTCATATGAGATGATGAGCGTTGCTCAATTGAATGAGGCAATCGATAGTTTGGATGTTCGATTAGATAGTGTCAAAATTAAACTAGCCGAAACTAATCTCAAGTCACTTCATTACAAAACTAAAGATGCAGTGGCATCGCCCGACACCGTGACAGGATGGTTTATGGATGATTTGAGTGCACGCGAGAAATCAAAGGCAATAATCAACGCCAAAGAGCAAACAAAGAGATCGCGAGAGGCGATAGGTAGGCAAGATGAAGAGCTTTTCAATCGAAAGAAATTTATTACGCGACATAAAATTGAATGGCATCGCAAATTCTTTTTAGCGGTGGCGTGTTTGGTCTTATTCTTTATTGGTGCACCACTAGGAGCTATTATTCGAAAAGGAGGATTAGGACTCCCAACCATCATCGCTTTGGGATTATTTATCTTCTATCAGTTGCTGACAATTGCTGGAGAAAAGATGACCAAAAGTTTGATTATCGAACCATGGTTTGGTATGTGGATGAGCACGGCATTGCTGATGCCGCTAAGTATTTGGTTAACCTACAAAGCTTCTAAAGAGGCGACTCTTGTCGATAAAGAAGCTTATATCAAGTTCTTCAATAAAGTTTTGATTTTCTTGAGAATTAAAAAGAAGCAGGCGATATGAAAATTCTACAATTATGTCATAAGCCTCCAATGCCCGCTGTAGACGGTGGTTGCATTGCTATGAATAATATTACTCAAGGATTAATAGCAGCAGGACATAAGGTGAAAATCATCACCATCTTTACCCACAAGCACAATTTCTTTCCAGAAAATATGTCCAAAGAATATTTGGATAATACAGAGATAGAAGGCGTTTATGTGGATACGCGTCTAAACATTGTTGATGCTTATTCAAGTATTATGACGTCAGATTCATACCATGTGAATCGTTTTTTTAGTACTGATTTTGACATCAAACTTACTAGAGTTTTAAAGCAAGAAAATTTCGACATCGTTCACTTGGAAAGCTTATTCATGACACCTTACATAGGAACGATAAGAAGATTAAGCAAAGCCAAAATTGTTTTGCGTTCCCACAATCTTGAATTTGTTATTTGGGAGAAAATTGCAAAAGGGACTACCAATATTTTCAAGAAATTATACATATCATATTTGAGCAGAAAATTGCGCAATTATGAATTGAAACTACTAAATGAAGTTTCAGGCGTTGCAACTATTAGTGAAGAAGATAAGAAACGATTTATAGGTTTAGGTATTCATAAACCGATAACCACTATACCTTTTGGTATTGATTTGCATGATTATCATTCCAAAGTGAAAGAACAACCTGAGTTGGCTTTGTTTCATTTAGGTGCAATGGATTGGAGTCCTAATTTAGAGGGCATTCAATGGTTTTTGAAAGAAGTTTGGCCTCGTGTTTTGAGCGCTCGACCTAATTTGAAATTATATCTAGCAGGAAGAAGTATGCCTGCCGATTTTGTTACAGGACGTTGGACCAATGTTGAAGTAGTAGGTGAAGTGGAAGATTCCAAACAGTTTATTAGTTCCAAAGCCGTGATGATTGTTCCACTGCTATCTGCAGGTGGAATTCGTGTAAAAATTATTGAAGGTCTTGCATTGGGGAAAGCCATTATAAGTACTTCTATTGGAGCCGAAGGAATTGACTGTATAAATGGTGAGCATCTGCTCATTGCTGATACAGCAAATGAATGGGTAAAGTCTATTGATAGAATCTTAGAGGAAAAAGATCTCATTAAGCAATTAGGGGAACGTGGTAAACTTCATTCGGAGAAGTTTAATATTCTCAACACCACCGAGGAGTTGGTGAAGTTCTACAAACAATTAAGGAAGGTATGAAGCTGTTCGTGCTTCTTTCGCGTGTTCCATTTCCTTTAGAAAAAGGAGATAAACTCCGAGCGTACCATCAAATTCGTTTGCTCGCGAAAAAGCATGAGGTATATCTATTCTGCTTATCAGACGCTGAGGTTAGCGAAGAGGCAAGAAAAGAATTATCATCTATTGTACATCACCTTGAAATTGTAAAGCTTTCCAAATTTTTAATTGGAATTAACTTGATTAAAGGATTGTTTAGCTCAAAACCTTTTCAAGTTCACTACTTCTATCAAAGTCATATTCAACGAAAAATCACGCGCATACTTAATTCGTATGCACCAGATCATATTTATTGTCAATTGATTCGTTGTTCTGAATATGTCAAGAACTATCATGGATGCAGAAAGACAATCGATTATATGGATGCCTTGAATGCGGGGCATCGCAGACGAATCGATACTTCTAAATCCATTATGAAAATGCTGCTACGTGAAGAATCGAAGCGCCTTGTTGCTTATGAAAATTTGGTGTTCGACTATTTCGAAAATCAAACCATCATTAGTAGACAAGACCAACAGTTGATTTATCATGAGCAGCGAAATAAGATAGTGGTCGTGCAAAATGGCGTTGACACTGACTTTTTTCATTCTGATAATTCTACGAATAGAAAATACGATTTGGTTTTTACCGGGAATATGAGTTATGCTCCAAATATTGATGGTGCAAGAAGATTGGTATTGGAGATATTGCCAATTTTACAAAAAGCCAATCCGAATATTTCTATTTTGATAGCAGGTGCATCACCAGTAAATGAAGTGCTCGAATTGAGCAATTCGAATGGTGTCACGGTCAGCGGTTGGATGGATGATATTCGAGACGCGTACAATTCTGCGCGCGTATTTGTCGCACCAATGCGCATCGGAAGCGGTTTGCAGAATAAAATATTAGAAGGAATGAGCATGGGACTACCATGTGTGACCACTTCTTTAGTGGCGAATGCATTTGAATCAAATCAGCGAACTGCGCTCGTAGTAGCAGATTCGAATGCAGATATTGCTAATGAAATTTTATCTTTATTGAATAATAACGAACGCTCTGAAAACCTTGCAAGAAAGGGCGAGGAGATGGTAAAAACATCTTTCAGTTGGCAAAGCACAGTTGACTTATTAGAATCACTTTTTATTAAGAAATGAAAATGAGTTTATCTAAAATATTGTTGATGTTTTTGATGCTCGCATCATTCATCACATCGAATGCGCAGAAAAATGCGCTCGTGGCTGGACCAATGCTCGGACATACAGATATGCGCGAAACGAATATTTGGGTGGCGACACAACAGCCAGGAAAAGTGATTGTGGAATACTGGAGAAAAGGAGAGCCAGGTAATGTAAAGACTGCCGTGGGCATTGTAAAAGATGATGCATACAAGAACACCTTAATCAATGTCTATGGACTTGAACCGGGTTTGGATTATAACTACCGAATCAAAGTGGGTGATGATAAAAAATACACCAGCTATCCTGCTAAGGCTGATTCGGCTTATGCTTTTTCTACTGAGCCTTTATGGCAATATCGCAATGATCCACCACCATTCAAATTTGCTATTGGAAGTTGCGCTTTTATAAATGATTCTATTTACGATCGTCCTGGCAAACCTTATGGAAAGAATTACCAAACCTTCAGTTCAATTGTAAAAAGTGATCCTGATTTCATGTTGTGGTTAGGCGATAACATCTACTTAAGAGAAGTGGATTTTGAAAGTAAATCAGGGGTTATCTATCGCTACATGCACTCAAGATCTATTCCTTCATTGAGTAGTTTGTTGGCATACTGTCCAAACTATGCGATATGGGATGATCATGATTTTGGACCGAATGATTCGAATGGAAGTTTCGTTCAAAAGGACAATACTCTTGAAGCATTCACCAGATTCTGGGGAAATCCTACCTATGGCGGAAGCGCCACTGGTCCGGGCATCACAACCAATTTTGCTTATGAAGATGCCGAGTTCTTTTTACTAGATAATCGCTTCAACAAAACATTGGAAAGCACAGTAGGAGTGGAGCCAACTATTTTGGGACAACAACAAATTGATTGGTTAATCACAGCGCTTAAAACCAGCAAAGCCACATTTA
>JBJOKO010000259.1:0-4353 GCA_046046035.1 Bacteroidota bacterium
GTCGCCTAATCTTTCTTGAAAAGTGAGAAGAAAGCCTTTTCCAATAAGCAAACTGAATTGTTCTGAATTCAAGGCTTCTTGACTGCCTTGGAAGTCGAGCATTTTCAAGGTGATAAAAATGTAGTCATCAAAAAACTCCACTTTTGGTCGGCTAGTGGAGTTCATGATGTCTTCTAACACGAGAATATGCACGTTAAAGGCACTCCCTATTTTTTCAATTATTGCAGAGTCATGTAAGCCGCAGATGTCGAACCATGTTACTGAATCTGTCGAACTGTATTTTTTACATTGTTCAAGATCTTTAAGAATGAAAGTTTCATAGGATGTGGCAGAATAATCAGTCACATTTATTTGTACGTCCTCGTTTTTGTGGTCGCCCACGTAGACTAACGCTCCTGGTCCTAAACCTACTTTTGATGTACGATCCATAGTTTTAAAATGTAAAGGCCCATGAGGTGGTTAACATGTTGTGTACGTAGTATCCATCTTTGTAATCTTCGAAGAATTGTTCGTCAGCAAGGAAAACCCGAAGTTCTGTTCTCCATACCATTCTTTCTGAGAATTTTCTGTCGAAATTTAGTGATGTTGCCATGATATGCACTCGTCTATCTACTCGAGATTGAACAATTATTTGTTCTTCATCGATAAATACCTCACCCCTCAAGCACGCTTTCCATTTGTCGTTGAGTGTTTTTCTTGCCATAATGACACCAGCATACCATGGATGATAGAGAACCTTGTTTTGACGTTGAAAGCCTACATCAAATCCTCCAATGACGTCCCAAGTGCTGGAGAGTTTGACTATTGCATACAAGTTGGAATATGTGCGCAGTCGGAAATTATAGCCAACTGGAACATTCCCTACGAATGTGCTCCAATTAATTGTTGTTTTTTCATTCGGAGTGAATGTTATTTGATGTCCAACTGACGGTTGCAAGTCCTTATCAACTTTATAAATATTTTGCCATCCGTTTAAAACGAAGCCGGCGAAAAACCATTTGTTGTTTTTTGAAGTAAAGCTCAGCCGAGCTCCGGTTTCATAGTACGGTGAATTATCGGCAACAACACTTCGAGATAGTGTGAAGTTGTCAGTTCCAATAGCGCTTTCGAAACCGATATGCGATGGCATTACTCCTGCGTCAACCCAGAGGTTATGTTTTTTACTGATTTTGGCTCCCACATTTGCTTCAAAAATGTTTTGTGCGCCGCTAGGCTCATTTGAATAGTTGGCCTGCATATAAGTGCCTGCCCCAAGACTAATATTGGCTCTTACATCTGAATTTTTATATTTCAATCTGATCAATCCGAGATTCAAATTGAATTCACTTTTTCTGTTATAAGAATAAAGCGGAACTACGATGTTGTGATTTTTCCCAACTGAATAAGCTTCGTTGTGATCCGAGTAATATGGTTCAACATAAAACGAGATTTCAACACTATCCTTTTGGGCAAAAGAATTGAAAAATGAAAGCAAGAGAATTGCTGAGAAAAGTTTCTTCATAAAGTGGCTCAAATATCCCACAATGGGATGCTAATATTATTTTATAAAGGTAATTCAGAGAATAATAGGGTCTTCTACATTTGATACAAATCATTTGAATTTTGAAAGTACATCTTATAGCAATCGGCGGTAGTGCTATGCACAACATGGCCATCGCCCTCCACGATAAGGGTTTCCAAGTAACTGGAAGCGACGACGAGATCTTTGAACCGAGTAAAACACGCTTGGCAAAAAGAGGCATTTTACCTGCAGAAATTGGCTGGTTTCCAGAAAAAATCACTGCTGATCTCGATGCAGTCATCCTTGGAATGCATGCTAGAAAGGACAATCCAGAGCTTATTCGTGCTCAAGAATTGGGACTTAAGATTTTCTCTTATCCTGAGTATTTGTATGATCAAACTAAAGAGAAAACACGTGTTGTGATAGGCGGTAGCCACGGCAAGACTAGTATTACAGCGATGATACTGCACGTCTTACATGAAAATAAAATCGATTGCGATTACATGGTCGGAGCTCAACTTGATGGGTTTGATTGCATGGTTCGACTTTCGAAAGAAGCGCCAATCGCCATTTTGGAAGGTGATGAATACCTTTCATCGCCAATTGATTTACGTCCAAAATTTCATTTGTATTTTCCAAATATTGCTTTGCTTTCTGGAATAGCATGGGATCACATCAATGTGTTTCCAACCTTTGATATCTATGTGGAGCAGTTCAAACTTTTCCTTGATTGCATCCAACCGGGAGGCAGCTTGGTGTATTGTGAAAACGATTCGGAAGTAAAGAAGCTTTCAGAATCGCACGTTGGGGATTACAAGAAAGTACCATATCGCGAACATGAATATGTAATTGAAAATGGGGTGACTTCATTAATTACACCAAATGGAAAAGTTGAACTACAAATTTTTGGTCGTCACAACTTGCAAAATCTGAATGGCGCTTTTCATGTTTGCAAAGCATTGGGGGTTTCTGAAGAAGCCTTCTACAGCGCTATTGCGACGTTTAAAGGTGCTGCACGCAGACTTGAGTTGGTAAAGAAAAATGATAAATGTGCTGTTTATAAAGACTTCGCACATTCTCCTTCAAAATTGAAAGCAACGACTAATGCTTTGAAAGAACAATACACTAATCGCTCTTTGATTGCTTGCATGGAACTGCATACTTTTTCAAGTTTGAATGCCCAGTTCTTGGAAGAGTACAATGGAGCGATGGCAGCGGCTGATGAGGCTTATGTGTATTTCAATCCTCATACAATAGAGCACAAAAAGTTGGCGCCAATTACAGTTGAGCAGGTGAAGAAAGCTTTTGGATCAGACAATATTCATGTCTACACGAATTCATCCGAATTGCTTGAATTGCTTTTGAAAAAGAACTGGAACGACAGCAATTTATTGATGATGTCGAGTGGTAATTTTGATGGGATAGACTATGCAGATTTGGGCAACAAAGTTTGCGGTTAGCCTAATCCAACATCTAGCATCATCATCACAAGAAATCCACCGATGAAGCCCAAAGTGGCGATGTCGGTGTATTTGTCTTGCTGCGTCTCAGGTACCACTTCTTCGATTACAACATAGATCATTGCGCCTGCGGCGAAAGCTAAAGCGTACGGCAAAATCGGTTGCATCTGAATAACCAGCAAGGCTCCAATCACACCTGCCACTGGTTCTACAACTGCTGAAAGTTGACCCAGCATAAAACTTTTTCTGCGAGAAAGACCTTGTCGTCGAAGTGGAAAAGCGACAGCCATTCCCTCTGGAAAATTTTGCAATCCAATTCCGATAGCTAGAGCTACGGCTCCACCTATGCTGGCTTCAGGAATACCTGCTGCAACGCCACCGAATAATACACCTACGGCAAGACCTTCGGGTATATTATGAAGTGTGATTGCGAGAACAAGAAGTATAGTGCGATGCCAATTGGTTTGTACACCTTCAGCTTTGTCCGTTGGGAAATTCAAATGTAAATGGGGGAGTAGTTTATCGAGTCCGTACAAGAACATGGCGCCCATTCCAAAGCCAACAGCGGCAGGAACAGCTTTCATAAAACCTTCGCCAGGACTCATTTCGATAGCTGGTGCTAAGAGCGACCAAAAACTAGCTGCGATCATAACACCACCGGTGAAGCCTAGCATTCCATCGAGGGTCTTTCTATTTAATTCTTTAAAAAGAAAAACCAATCCTGCTCCTGCGGCAGTGACAAGCCATGTGAATGTAGTTGCGATTAGGGCGCCAACAACAGGGTCTATTTCACTAAAGAAACGGAGTATTCCTCCAAAGAAAGGCGACGATTCGATCATAGGGCTAAGTTACATTTCTTTTTTTGGATAATCATATTCTACTAATCTTCCGGATAAACGAGTTACCCATGACCATTGTTCAATGTCGAGTTGAATTGACGCAATTGCGCATGTGGGCATGTCTACATTTTCGTCTGTTAGGTATTGCACTAAGTGACTAACGCCATAATTGTGACCAATAAAAAGCACTTCGTTTGCCGAATCTGGTAAATTGTTTACCGCTTCAATTAAGGCTTGCAATGGGGCCTCGTAAATCGTTGGGATGAATTTTACATTTTCTTTTGAATAATTGAATGCATCACAAAAGAATCGGGAAGTTAGCGTTGTTCGCTTCGCTGGACTTGCTACGATGAGATCAACTTTACCGATACGACTTTGAAGTCGTTTGGCCATCGCGGGTGCGTCGCGTTCTCCTCGATCGTTTAGAGGACGGTCGAAATCCCGCATGCCCTCATCCGCCCAACTTGATTTCGCGTGTCTAATTATGTGAATTGTTTTCATCGAAAGCGAAAATACAGTATGATTGTAAACGATATGAAGAATATAAAATTAG
>JBJOKO010000260.1:0-4313 GCA_046046035.1 Bacteroidota bacterium
GGCTTAAACTGAAAAACTAAAAACTATCGTAATTGTTTTGAGCCAGGACGGCTCAACTCAACTAACTCTTTATGTGTCTTAGGTAACACTACCTAAATACGAGACAAAAATATGAGGATTTTGTATATGATACAAGAAGTTTATGTGAAAATTATATGTTAGTTATTCACAAAAAGTTCAAAGACTCCTTTATATCAGTTGTTTAGGTCGGATAAATTTGTAATCCTACGCGATAGGAATCCAAAAAACGCACATATTTTTTCAATCACAACAACCCTAATTGGTGGGAAACACCTTTCCTGGGTTCAATATTCCCTTTGGATCAAATACCTTTTTTATAGACTTCATTAATTCCAATTCTATGCTCGAAAAAGCTATGGGCATATAGTTCTTTTGAACTAGGCCAATGCCATGTTCGCCGCTCAGAGTTCCTCCCAACTTCACACACAATTCAAAGATCTCTTTGATGGCAATTGGCAAATCATTATTCCAACTATCATCACTCAAATCCCCTTTAATAATGTTGATGTGCAAATTCCCGTCGCCGGCATGACCATAGCAAACCGATTTGAATCCATATCGTCCACCTATTTCCTTCACTCCTTTCAATAATACAGGAAGTTCAAAACGGGGCACAACAGTGTCTTCTTCTTTATACACAGAATTGGACTTTACGGCCTCACCTACTTTCCTTCTGAGTTTCCACAATTGATTCTTTTGAGTTTCATCATCCGCAAATAGAATTTCACCAGCACCAAACTCTTGAACAACTTCAGATATTTTCTCGCAATCCGCCATCATGGAATCCAGATGATTTCCATCCACTTCAATTAGCAAATGTGCTTTTACATTTTCTTCAATGGGAAGAATAACATCGTCAACGAATCTTAGAGTCCAATCGATTGCATCCCTTTCCATAAATTCCAAAGCTGAAGGTGTAATACCTGCTCTAAAAATGGCACTTACAGCTTCACAAGCGTTTTCTGCAGAAGCAAAAGGCACGAGCATTAAGATATCACTACTTGGCTTCGGGATGAGTTTTAAAGTGGCTCTTGTGATGACTCCTAGCGTTCCTTCGCTGCCCACCATCAATTGCGTTAGATTATATCCTGTAGAGTTCTTAAGGGTGTTTGCACCTGTGTGTATGACATCACCATTAGGTAAAACCACTTCAAGATTCAGTACAAAATCTTTAGTCACACCGTACTTAACGGCATGCGGACCTCCAGCATTTTCAGCTAAATTTCCTCCTATAAAACATGATCCTCTACTTGAAGGATCCGGAGGATAATACAGTCCTTGCTTGGCCACTTCCTCTTGTAGCACTTGGGTTATCACACCTGGCTCAACAATCAATTGCAGATTTTTATCGTCAATAGAAATGATGCGATTGAATCTTTCCATGCTCAATCCAACTCCCCCATTTACACTAAGAGCACCGCCACTTAGGCCAGTTCTGGCACCAATAGGAGTAACACAAATTGAATGTTCAAAGCAGTGTTTTAACAATTCAGACACTTCTTGTGTAGTAGTTGGTTTGACAACCACATGAGGAGGAAAAACCAAATCTTCTGTTTCATCATGACCATAGTCGTTGAGGATTTCTTTGTCTGTAAAAACAAAGCTCTCGCCCACGATCTCTATGAAGCGCTTAATATCAGATTCGTCTATTTTCTTATACATAGGACAAAAGAAATAGGAAAAAGAAGATTGAGGTATTGTATTTGAAAGAATTAACTAACAGCACATCCTCAACAAATACCGCTCATAAATAAAATTGGGTCGTGCTTGATGGTTGTGTTAATTTCGTCCACCTAGAAATATGAAAATGAAGAAATTTACCTTGATTATCGGGGCATTACTACTAAGTGCCTCTCTCCCATTGGTCGCTCAAAAGAACCTATCCAACAAGTTGATCTGGGAAGGTCCTGAATTTTCCGGCGACTTCTTCGCTGGTTTGAATTCAATGAATGATGGATTGCATTATTCTCTTTCAGAAGAAAGTGACGCATTCGGAACACAGATCGTAAAGTATAGTTACACCACCGGTGAAAAAGTTGGTGTGATCTCTACAGCAAAAGACATCTTTGGAAATACCGACAAATCGATTGAAGATTATGCATTCAGCACAGATGAAAGTAAAATTTTAATTAGCACTGATATCGAGCCAATCTATCGATATAGCACCTATGCTAACTTTTTTGTGCATGACATGACTACAAAAAAGACTTTCCCTATCACTGATTTCAAAAAAGGAAAACAACGTCTTGCTGACTTTTCACCTGATGGAACAAAGGTCGCTTTTGTAAGAGATAATAACCTTTTCGTTGTTGATCTCGCAACACGCACCGAAACTCAAGTGACTTTCGATGGTGAAAAAAACAAGATTATCAATGGTGGAACTGATTGGGTTTATGAAGAAGAATTTGCCATTGTAAAAGGTTTTGAATGGAGCCCTTCTGGCGATCGCTTGGCATACTATCGTTTCGACGAAAGCGCAGTGCGTGAATTTGGTATGGACATTTACGGAGAACTCTATCCTGATCGTTACACGTTCAAATACCCTAAAGCTGGTGAGAAGAATAGCGAAATCAGTATTTTCATTTATGACACTAAGACACTTGCTAGCCGCAGAGTGAACATTGGAACAGAAACGGATATTTACATTCCACGAATAAAATGGACAAAGAACAACGACAAGTTATGTGTAATGCGCATGAACCGTCACCAAAATCACCTTGAGTTCTTGTTGACTGACCTATCCAAAGTTCAGCCATTCGATATTGAAACTACGGTTATCTATGATGAAACAGCGAATACTTATATTGATGTAAATGACGCATTGACTTTCACAAGCGATGGCAAGAATTTCATTTGGAACAGTGAGCGCGATAACTACAATCACTTGTATCTTTTTGATATGACTGGTAAGGTGGTTTCTCAATTGACAAAAGGAACTTGGGACGTGATCGACTTCTATGGCTACGATGAAGCGAGCAGCACTATTTACTACAGTTCTAGCACAAATGGTGTTACTGAAAAGGATGTGTATTCTTATAGCTTTAAATTGAAAAAGCCAGAGCCTAAAAAATTGAGTGTGAATCGTGGGGTAAATGATGCCACATTCTCAAAAGGCTTTAAATTCTATTTGCTAAACCATAGTGACGCGAATACCCCTACAGATATTACTCTATACGATCAAAAAGGAAAAGCAATTCGCAACATTGTAAATAATGCGGCGCTCAAAGGAAGACTTGAGAAATATGATTTGACTAAAAAAGAGTTTTTCACTTTTAAAAATACCGAAGGAACAGAATTGAATTGTTGGATGATGAAGCCTAAGAACTTTGATCCAAACAAGCAATACCCTGTTCTAGTGGCTATTTACGGTGGTCCTGGACACAACACGGTTGTAAATCAATGGGAAGGTCGCGGTTACATGTGGCACCAATTGCTTTGTCAAGAAGGATATATCGTTGTGAGTGTTGACCCACGCGGCACACAATACCGCGGTCGCGAATTCAAACATGCTACTTATATGAATCTAGGGAAGCCTGAAACAGCGGACTTTATCGACTTTGCAAAGTATCTACAAGGTTTGAATTATGTTGATCCGAAACGCGTTGGTATGCAAGGTTGGAGCTACGGTGGATACATGACATCATTGTGTATGACCAAAGGTGCTGACTATTACAAGACAGGTATTGCAGTCGCTCCTGTTACCAATTGGAAATACTACGATAGCATCTACACAGAGCGTTTCATGCGCACTCCACAAGAGAATAATGGTGGTTACGAAAATAACTCTCCTATCAACTTTGTAAAAAGCATGAAAGGAAATTACCTATTGATTCACGGCTCTGCTGATGACAACGTGCATTATCAAAATACAATGGACATGACAACAGCTTTAGTGAAAGAGAATATTCCTTTCGACATGTTTATTTATCCTAATAAGAACCATGGTATTTATGGCGGTAAGACACGTCTTCACCTATATACCAAGATGACTGAGTTTTTGAAAGAAAATCTCTAGTCAACGAGAACTAGCTTTCTCGACACTTGTGATTTATTCTGATTAATAGAAAGTATAACAGCGTCGGGACTTGAAGAGGGCAAATTGAAATGAAAAGTGTTATAACCACTGTTCATTTTGATTTCGCCCTTTTCTATTTCTCGTCCGCTCATATCTGTAATCACATAATTAGCTTTTCCTTCTTGTGTGCAATGAATTGCTGTAAAGATGCTTCCATCGGCAGTTAGAGAAGTACATTGAAGAATTTCTAGATCATTTGATTGAGTTGGATATACAA
>JBJOKO010000261.1:0-4281 GCA_046046035.1 Bacteroidota bacterium
CCATGCATCGAAGCCATCAAATTAAACATTGATCCCGTTCTATCTCCACGAGCACCCAATGTCTCAGTGATACTTTTATTATCAGGATGATCATTGAAATCTCCCATGCACAAAACTTTAGCATTTGCGTCTTTAGAAAGAATAGAATCAATCTTCGATTTCAAAACTGTTGCAGCAGTTATTCTATTTACTTCAGATTTTTCTTGACCACCTGAACGACTTGGCCAGTGATTTACAAAAATGTGTAGATCTTCACCATTCGATTTTCCTTTCACATAAAGTATGTCTCTTGTATTCGGATCCTCTACTGAAGGAAGGGTAACTTTGAAGGAAGTCGATTTTTCCACTTTGAAAAGATCCGCTTTATATAATAAAGCAACATCGATTCCTCTTTCGTCTGGACTATCTTGATGGATGATGGAATATCCCGCAGCTTTGATTCTCTGCATCGAAAGCAAATCTTCAAGCACTCTTCTATTTTCAATTTCACATAATCCCAAGATATCCGGGAAATTTGCATCCATTAATAAGAGTGCATCTATTGTATGATCCAACTTTACGCGGTAGCGATCAGCGGTCCATTGATATTTCCCAGTTGGAGTAAAATCATCATCGTTTGTTTTAGGATCGTTGTCGGTATCGAAGATGTTTTCGACATTATAAAATCCAATTTGCAAACTATTGTCCGAACCTGATGCTGTCGTATCCGTTGCCTTTGTTGTATCCTTGCATGAGGCACTCCAAAGAATAACGGCACTAATTGTCCATATAAAAGCACTAAATCTCTTCATGATGCTGTGAATTTTTTCGCAAGATGCAACGAATACGGCAATATTCTTCTATCTACATTTGACCCCAACATGAAGTTTATACTATATATATATGTAATCCTATTCCTTTTCGGCTGCTCGGTCAGTCAATCGGACGAGTCGAATGTCTTCCGATATAACGAAAGCAATGGTATTACTTCCCTTGATCCAGCGTTCGCTCGCGACCTTGAAATCATGTGGGCCACCAATCAGATTTTTGATGGACTCGTAGAAATGAATGAAAAACTTGAAGTGGTGCCTTGCATCGCCAAAAGTTGGAATATCTCTGAAGATGGAAAGACCTATACCTTTATTATAAGAGATAATGTCTACTTCCACTCTTCTCCCCTATTTGCTGATTCTTCAAATAGAAAAGTGACAGCGCATGATTTTGAATACAGCTTTTCCAGAATCATAAATCCCAAAGTGGCATCTCCTGGCTCTTGGATATTTTCAAAAGTAGATACAACTACAAACGGTGGATTCGAAGCACTCAACGATTCTACATTTTCCATTCATCTAAAAAATCCGTTTCAACCTTTTCTCGGAATGCTATCTATGCAGTATTGCAATGTGGTGCCGAAAGAAGTAGTAGAACATTACGGCGCGGATTTTAGATCACACCCCATTGGTACTGGTCCATTCAAGTTTGCATTTTGGTATGAAAACATCGCTTTGGTATTTCACAAGAATCAAAATTTCTGGCAAAAAGATGAAGCCGGAAACACCCTCCCTTATCTCGATGCAATCAAAATTGATTTTGTAAAAGACATGTCCGTAGAATATCAAGGACTCTTGATGAATAAGTACGACTTCATGAGTGGCATTCACAATTCTTATAAAGATGAATTGCTGAGCACGCAGGGAGAACTGAATGATTCTTACAAAGAAAAATTCACTTTCTACAAATTGCCTTTTATTAAAACCGACTACATTGGATTTATGATTGATCCGCAATCAGAAGTAGCATCCTCTTCTCCTTTCTTAAATAGTAAAGTTCGAAAAGCGATTGAATTTGCTATTGATAAAAAAGAAATGGTTCGCTACTTAAGAAACAATACTGTCGTTGCGGCTGAGCAAGGTTTCATTCCTCCAGGACTGCTGGTTGAAGATTCGTTGCTATCAGAATTCAATATTGAAAAAGCAATGCAGCTATTGGATGAAGCTGGTTATCCAAAAGGAAAAGGGCTTCCCGAATTCACTATTTCGACAACAGGTGATTACGCAGATTTGATTGAGTACATTCAACACAGTTTGAATAAAATCGGATTGAAAGTAAAAGTTCAAGTTATGCAGGGTGGAACATTTCGCGAAGCAACTTCAAAAGGACAACTTGCTGTATTCCGTAAAAGTTGGTTAGCCGATTATGCGGATCCTGAAAATTTCTTCAGTCTTTTTCTTTCCGAAAATTTCTGCCCGAACGGACCGAACTATTGTCATTATTCCAATAAAGAATTTGATATACTATATAATAAGGCTATTACTACAACATCGGAGAGTGAGAGAAATGTGCTTTACAAAGAAATGAATCGCATGATTAGTGAGGAAACTCCGATGATTCCACTGTATTATGACCAAGTTTCTCACTTTGTTTCCAAATCCATTGAAAACTGGCATATCAATCCGATTAATTTGATTGATCTCAAAAAAGTGAGAAAGATGCGTTAGTTTTGGCAGACCAAACAGACAACAGCGTGCTCAAGATAGATATGCATACCCACATCATGCCTAAAGAACTTCCCGATTGGACGAAGAAGTTTGGGTATGGAAATTTCATTCATCTCGATCATCACAGACCCGGCTTTGCGCGGATGATGCAAGGCGAAAAGTTTTTTCGTGAAATCGAATCCAATTGTTGGGATGAAGAATTGCGTATTGGTGAGTATTTGAAATTCGACACACATGTTCAAGTAGTTTGTACTATTCCTGTATTGTTTGCCTATTGGGCGAAGCCAAACGATGGACTCGAGGTAGCACGTTTTCTAAATGATGATATCGTCAACACGATTCAGAAGCATCCAAAAAGTTATGTTGCTTTAGGCACTTTGCCAATGCAGGATATTGAACTTGCGGTGCAAGAACTCCATCGCTGTAAAGAAATTGGCATTCGTGGAATTCAGATTGGTAGTAATATCAATGGAAAGAATTTGAACGAACCTGATTTCTATCCTTTATGGAGTGCTTTGGAAGAATTGGATATGTGCGTGCTCGTTCACCCTTGGGAAATGATGGGTGAAAATGACATGAAAAAATATTGGCTTCCTTGGTTAGTAGGTATGCCGGCGGAAACTACTCGTGCTATTTGTTCTTTATTATTTGGTGGAATATTCGAGCGCTTTCCAAAAGTACGTTTCAACTTTGCACATGCAGGTGGTTCGTTCATTCCAACTATTGGTCGAATAGAACATGGATTCAATTGTCGTCCCGACCTTGTGGCGATTGACAATCAAGTTCCACCACGTGATTATTTCGGTCACTTCTGGGTAGACAGTGCAACGCACGATCCGGAGCTACTTCATTATGTATTGAAGCATCAAGGTTCTAAGCGTGTATCGCTTGGCACCGATTATCCTTTCCCTCTTGGAGATTTGGAGATTGGAAAATTCATTACAGAGATGGGGCTCAGCGATGAAGCGATTGAAGACATTTTCTGCAACTCAGCCTTAGAATGGTTGGGAATGTCGAAGTCTGACTTCTAATTTTTACCACTCAAAATTGCCATTGAAAACGCGGCTATTTCCTACTCCGTCTATCACTGTGAGTTCGAAATAGTGCTTGCCTGGTGTGATGTAACGCTTGTCGAAATAATACATTAGTCGAGCAGTTTTTGCATCGTATTCCATCAATGCCCATTTGCCATCTATAGTAGGAATGATCTGATCAACGCCTGAAAGTCCATCGCTAATTTTCACGGTAAACTTTGCTCGACCCTTCATGTTTGGACCAAAATCCACATTGGTAATACTTGGACGAACCGTGTCAATCATCAATCCGAAGAAACCCAAATACGTTGGTTCCGCTTCAATGAAACCATCTTTATAGATGCTTCCTTCTGCAGAAATTTTATTTTTATCCGGATCAAATCTTACGATAACGGCTTTGTTTCTCAAATTCTCTGGAACCTTTTGAGCATTAATTGCCAATTTGAATTTGCTATGAATAGGTTCGTAAGCAGATGCAATTTTATATGTTGGCGTAATGCTTTTTTCAATTGTTTTTGTTTCTTCAATTGTCAAATCTAAATCCTCATATAAAGTATATGCAGGCATTTCAATTTTTAATCTTTGATCGCTGTATTTATTATCTTCCTCCCAATTCCACCTCGCGATGAAAGCCTTTGGTGGAGATGGTTTCGCCACAGCAGATGGAAGCGATTGCACTTCAAAATTCACGGTAGATTTATTCCCCATAATATCAATTACTCGATATTCTATTTTATGTTTTTTTCCATCTTTAAAAGTTACAATTCCAT
>JBJOKO010000262.1:0-4253 GCA_046046035.1 Bacteroidota bacterium
AAAGAAAGTGCTTTGCTTGCTATTCGTGAAACTGGTGCAAGTATGGTTTACACATCACTTGTATTGTTATTCGGATTCGGTTGCTTTGCCGCATCAGAATTTGAAGGAACAAGAGCATTGGGTGTGTTGACTGCTGTGACTTTATTAGTGGCGATGTTTACGAACTTGATTGTTTTGCCCGCGCTGTTGATGTCATTCCAAAAAAGCATTACAACCAAGTCGTTTAAGGAGCCATTTTTCCAGATCATGGATGAAGAAGATGATCTGCACTACGAAGACTGGACCATACAACTTGAAAAATAATGAAAGGAATCATTCTCGCTGGTGGAAGCGGCACACGCCTATCTCCCCTAACTCTAGCAGTAAGTAAACAGTTAATGCCTGTTTATGACAAGCCTATGATTTACTATCCATTGAGCACTTTAATGCTTGCTGGAATACGTGACATTCTAATAATTAGCACACCTCATGATTTGCCAGGATTCGAGAAACTACTTGGTGATGGCAGTCGAATCGGTTGCAATTTTTCCTATAAAATCCAGGAAGTTCCAAATGGCCTTGCACAAGCATTTGTACTTGGTGAAGAATTTATTGGAAAGGAAAAAGCGGCTTTAGTTCTTGGTGATAATATTTTCTACGGAAAAGGCTTCGGAAAAATACTTCGTGAGAACACAGATATTGAAGGAGGACTTGTTTATGCATATCACGTAAACGATCCTGAGCGCTATGGAGTGGTTGAATTTGACGCCAATCACAAAGCCATTTCAATTGAAGAAAAACCAAAGCAGCCGAAATCAAATTACGCTGTCCCAGGTCTTTATTTTTATGATAATGATGTAGTTGAAATTGCTAAAAACCTCAAGCCTAGTGCGAGAGGTGAGTATGAAATTACAGACGTAAATAAAGTATATCTAGAGGCTGGCAAACTCAAAGTTCAGAAAATGGACCGCGGTACTGCTTGGCTAGACACTGGTACTTTTGCATCTCTTATGCAGGCTGGTCAATACGTTCAAGTAATTGAAGAAAGACAGGGTTTGAAAATCGGATGTATTGAAGAAATTGCGTGGAGAATGGGATTCATCAATGATGAACAATTAAATAAAGTAGCTGTTCCATTGATGAATAGCGGGTATGGTAGATACCTCATTGAACAATTAAAGGGAGAAAGATAATTTCTAAATATTATGTTGACAATTGCTGAAGTTCAGGAACTCGTTCAGAAGAAGGTAGATGGTTTTTGTAGAAAAAACGGTTCAGGAACAATTTATAAGCCTGTCAACTACATACTTAATTTAGGAGGAAAGCGCCTTAGACCGGCGCTTTCTATCCTTTCCGCTCAAGTATTCACAGATGATATTGATGACGCCATTTACCCAGCAATTGCTGTTGAGGTGTTTCATAATTTCACATTGATGCATGATGATATCATGGACCAAGCTCCGCTTCGAAGAGGCAAGGCAACGGTGCATGAAAAATGGAATTCAAACGTGGCGATTCTCAGTGGTGATGCGATGATGATTCAGAGCTATCAATTGTTGCATAAAACCAATCCAGAGCGCTTTCACGAAGTGTATAAGATCTTTAACCAAACAGCATTGGAAGTTTGTGAAGGTCAGCAGATGGACATGGATTTCGAAACCCGCAATGATGTGGAGCTATCGGAATACATTGAAATGATTCGTCTGAAGACTTCGGTTTTGCTAGCAGGAGCGATGAAAATCGGTGCCGTAATTGGCGGAGCGGACAAAGTCAATGCAGACCGTCTATACAGAATTGGTGAGTACAGTGGCTTAGCATTCCAATTATTGGATGATTATCTCGATGTTTTTGGTGATCAGGCAAAAGTTGGGAAGCAAATCGCAGGAGATATCATTTCAGACAAAAAAACTTTCCTTCTTATCAAAGCGTTGGAACGAGCAAAGGACACTGACGCAGAAGTTCTGAAATATTGGATAGGAAAACGTCCGAAAGATCCAACAGAGAAAGTCCGTGCAGTGAAAGCTATTTTCGAAAAATTAGAAGTGGACGTTGCCTTAAAAGAAAAGGTAATGGAATATCATGATCGCGCTTTAGGCGAACTTGATGCAATTCCTGTCGAAAAAGAGCGCAAGCAAGCGCTATACGATTTTGCTGAAGGCCTTATCGGAAGACAACATTAAGATTATTCATGGAAGAAAATCTCATACTATTTCCGAATGATTCTGTTGAAATGAATTATCAGGAATTGTATGAATCCACGTTTGAGCAAATCAAAAAAGATTTTTATCCGCATGTCGATTTAGGCGAAATGCCTTCTCCATTGAACGCTGAAGTTCTAAAAGAAATCGTTGAAAAAAGTTTAGAAAAACTTTTGCGTGAAGAGCCGCAATCTCTTGGTGCAGTGCTCTATAGGATGGATGTCAATGAAAAGGCTACCAAGGCCGCAATTGCATCGTCGAAGGTGGGAGACTCCACTCGAATACTCGCTTTCAGAATACTAAAAAGAGAGGCGCAAAAAGTTTGGTTGCGGAAAACCCTTTCTTAAACCATCGTTGTTACCTAACTTTGTACTTTATTACATAGATTAAGCATGGATTCTTTCTCATTTCTCAGTAATACCGACACAAATTCAATAGATAGCTTGTACAACCAGTACAAGAAAGATCCTTCCTCGGTGGATATTTCGTGGGCACGATTCTTCGAAGGATTTGATTTTCAAAAAAGTGAATACGCTGTATTGCCAGGTGGTGATGCAATTAGCGGAGCTGGTGCTGAGGCATTGCAGAAGGAATTTAAAGTGATTAACCTAATCAATGGTTATCGCCAACGCGGACACTTGTTTACCAAAACAAATCCCGTTCGTGAGCGTCGCAAATACTCACCATCTCTTGATATTGAGAATTTCGGCTTAAGTGCTGCTGATCTTGAAACTACGTTTCATGCAGGAACAGAAGTAGGATTAGGTGATGCGAAATTGAAAGACATTATTGCTCACTTAGACAATTCATATTGCCAAAGTATCGGTGTTGAATATCAATACATCCGTGACCCGGAGCGTGTTTCATGGCTTAGAGAAAAAATTGAAGCCGTAAAAAAACCTGTATTTTCTGCAGAAGAAAAGAAGGCGATTTTCGAAATGTCGAGCCGTGCTTCATTGTTTGAGCAATACATCCACAAGAAATTTGTAGGACAAAAGCGATTCTCTATTGAAGGTTGCGAAGCACTCGTTCCAGCGATGGACTATGTTGTTCGCAAAGGTGCTGAGAAAGGCGTGAAAGAATATGTAATCGGTATGGCTCACCGTGGACGTTTGAATGTACTTTCAAACATCCTAGACAAGCCACAAGAGCAGATTTTCCAAGAGTTTGAAGGCGTTGCTTACGAAGATGAAAACTTCGATGGTGACGTTAAATACCACCTAGGATTTTCTAGAGATATTGAAGTAGAAGGCAAGCAAGTTCATATTACCCTCTGCCCTAACCCATCGCACTTAGAAGCGGTGAACCCTGTAGTAGAAGGTTTGGCAAGAGCGAAAGTGGATCATTACTTAAATGATTATCACGCTATTGTTCCAATACTAGTGCACGGCGATGCTGCTGTTGCTGGACAAGGAATTGTTTACGAAGTCGTGCAGATGGCAGGACTCGATGGTTATAAGACTGGTGGTACAATTCACATTGTGACCAACAACCAAGTTGGTTTTACGACCAACTATCTAGATGCGAGAACATCTATCTATTGCACCGACGTAGCAAAGACGACCTTGTGTCCAATTTTCCACGTTAATGCAGACGATATTGAGGCTGTTATTCGTGTAATGGATATCGCTTTGGAATACAGACAACGTTATCAAATGGACGTATTTGTAGACCTTTTGGGCTACCGCAAATACGGTCACAACGAAGGTGACGAGCCTAAATTCACTCAGCCTACTTTATACAAATTGATTGCTTCTCACCCAAGTTTGCGTGAGATTTACATGAATCGTTTGATTGCTGAAGGCACGATAGATCAAGCGTATGCTGATCAAGTGAAAAAAGCATTTGAAGATCACTTGGAAGGTTGTTTTGAAAAATCAAAAGCATCTTCTCAGACTTATGTGAAGCACTTCTTAGAAGAAACATGGAAAGGCATTCGCAAGGCTACTGACAAGGACTTCGAGGTTTCTCCAAACACAGGAGTTGACAAAAAGAAGTTGACTGAGATTGCAAAGAAGATTACGACTTTGCCTGCAGGAGAAAAATATTTCAAAAAGACAGAGAAAGTATTTGAGG
>JBJOKO010000263.1:0-4242 GCA_046046035.1 Bacteroidota bacterium
GAAAAAGAAAAAGGCCATTCCGACGTTTGGAATGGCCTTTCTCAACCTGTTTGTTATGAAATTTACTACTTGCAGCCTGTTTTACATTTTGCGGAAAGAAAAACGATATCTGAATACCTCACCGATCACCACAGCATCCTTATCCACTTTCATTTTCTTCACTTGTGCTTCGATGAATTTTTGAATCAAAACATTTTTAGTTTGAATCATAATCACTCTCACGTCGCCATCAGGATATACTTGCAGAAGCACGTCCGCTGTGCCTTCCATAGCTTCTTTCTCATTTTGTGGAAAGAAGATGTGCTTGTCCACTTGCTTGTCCATAGAACGTTTAAGTTCTACTTGTTTTTTAGACTTTTTGTCTTTGCTTACTTCAGTGTTATTAGCGCTTGAAGTGAAGGTTAATCCGAGGATTAGGGCTAAAGTGAATGCTAGAGTTCTCATGGTGTTTATGCTTTTAAGTATATGTCTTTGTTTGTTTGATAATATGACGGCACCAACTCAAATTCCGTTACAATCTTTTTTAAAAATTTCTTGATTTTCTTCTGAACCCCCGGTCAATCAAGGACTTTGAAAAGTGTAAAAAAATGCAAAAAGGGAAGACTTCTTTCGAAATCTCCCCTTTTCGGTTGTAAAAAACTATGCTTAAAGTTAGTTAGCGAGTCGGATTACAGTTCTTTCGCCTGTATTTGTATTGAGTACTTCAATAATTGCATTCATTCCATAGCGGCGATCGCTAAAATGAATAACCTGGTTTGAATATTTGCCTACAATTGGTTCGATCAATTGTTGTCCTAGGGCATTATAAGCTACGATTCGAAGGCTTTCTTCTTTCTCAAAATTGAATGTAAGTTGAATACCTTGATCTGTCATAGTGCCGGTGATGTGTTGGTCGATAGTTTGTTCTTGAACAACTTCAGCAGAATTCTTTTTGATTCGAATTTGGAAACGTGCGTCATCACCTCGTGTAGCAATGTTCAATTTCACTTCCGTTTCTTTACTCAAATCATACGATTTACCGGTTGATTTATCTTCGAAGTAAATCGTGTAATTATCTACTGTAAGTCCATTCCATTTCAAAGAGCACACCCCACCTTCGCTAGATTTCATTTTCACTGGAACAATTAACTCATCGTTTGTAGTGAATAGATTATTGATTGAAAGGTCTTGTCCATCTGTGCTTACAGTGGCCATATAAGGTGCTGCATCCACCTGACTTTCCATTTTGAAAGCATCGCGTTCTTTTTCATAAGAAGAAAGAGCTTCGTTGTTCCAAACTAGAACAGTTTCATCTGAGTAGTTTCCAATTTTCATGTTCAATGAAAGAACACCATCTGTGCGCATGGTTTTGAAGGTACCGCTTGAGCTTGTCTTCACGGTCTCAGTGATAGCTAGAGCAGGAGAACTGCCGCTTGCCATTACAAAGAATGACTGAGTGCTTGGAATAATTCCTGTTCCGCCATTTGTACCCACACCCGCCACATAGCTTGAGTATTGAGCAGTTGCTGCATCCCAGATATAGACAGCATTAGTCATATTTGTTTTTGTCCATCCTGAAGCATCCCAATCGATTGCAGAAGGGTACGGATTACCAACTAGGTTCCATCCGTCTGCAGTAGCATCTCCATTGTTTGTGTATGAAACTGGAAGAGATTGTGCACCAGAATAGATTGAGCCGTCGACATCAATAGTAACTGCTCCCGCATTCATATAGGTAAAATATCCTGTACCACCTACCAATGCCTCGGCAATAGAAGTAGCACCAACATATCCTTGATTTCTATTACCAGCAGCACTTTCATTGTAACGCTGAATATTGTTGAATGGATAAGATGGATAATCAGAACCAGCGAATCCAGTAGTGATCAAATCATCGTTCCAATCCGAAACTGTTTTGCCTTGAGCAGGAGAAGAAATATTAAGCCATCCCGCAGCGAGTGCGTTATGATATCTCTCAATGGTAACGTTTCCTGCCACACTTCCGGTAGAAAGCGGACCAATACTACCAGTGGTGGTTGAATAAGAAGAAAGTGTCAATTTACCATTTGTACTAAACACTCCCGAATTCACTTGCAAAACGCCTTTCACTCTTGCACCAGTTCCAGAAACTGAAACCCCTGCAGCATTGTTGCAATTAATATTATTGAATTCGGTAATAGTGGTTCCACCGATGGTTTGACTGACAGTTCCATTGAAATTCACATTACCAGTTGTTATAGTATGTGTACCTGTATTCAAATATGTACCATGCAAAGTCAAGTTGGTCGCATTTTGAATGAAAGTAGCACCAGTAGCAATTGTGAAATTGCGAGCAACAAGGGCAACGTTATTTGTAACAGTATAACCAGCTTGGATATTCATGCTAACCTTGCTGCACAAAGAAGGAATTGTTTGTGCAGTTCCCGATGGAGTTTTTGCCCAAATAGCATCCGTTGTTGTTCCAGTACCCACAGCATACCAAGTAGCTACACCTTCAGCTAAAGTGAAGATTGCATTGTCTGGCAAATTCACTCCTGTGAATACCATGTTTGGAGCAGTATACGTTCCTTCAATTGGATTCTCGTCATTATATCCATCTCCATCGAGGTCAACCATCAATACGAGATCTTCCGGATTAACTCCAGTTAAAGATGTAATGTCGATTGTTATAGTAATCGAACCTGTTTCACCAGTTTCTTCTGCCTTCCATGCTCTATCAAGCATGGTGCTGATTGCACAATTACTTCCACCGTAGGCAGAGAAAGTAAGAGCACCATTGTTATTTCCGCAAACCAAATAATCGCCGTTATCAAGACTTGAAGGGCTTGAGAAAGTGATCATGCCATCAGCGTTTTCGCTTGATGAAGAAGTTTGATTCAGTCCTTGTGTTGCTGTATTTTTTCCAATACCAAAAATGTCATAACCATAAGTTGCATCATCAAAATAATCGTGTTCTGTAACAGCAACGGTTAAACCGTATTTTACAGAGAGGTATGTGTAAATAGAAGCTTTTTCTGCACTAGTTAGTGCGCGGTTGTAAGCAATAATTTCAGCAATGTTTCCAGAAAAACCGGAAGTAGTAAAACCGCGTCCAATAACACCTGCAGTCATACCTGGTCCTGATGCTGAAGTAGCATTAGTAGCAGTAAGTGTTGCGCCATTTTCGATTTCGGTAACTGTTCTGCTTGATGCTCCGGCGTTTTCCCCCATAAGAATTACAGGTACTTCTGTGTTCACATCATAACCAGAAACAGTAACATCAGCATTAGCTGTTGCAGCACCTTCGCTCATTCGGAGGTTAGTGTTTGTACTATAACCGATGTGCATACCTCTAGGAGATAATGATTGCACACCAACAACGTAACGAAGTGTTCCATTGTCGGCTCTTTTTACAACGGTAATGATGGTATAAGTTGTACCTAAAGAAGAATAATCAATATTGAAAAAGCGCGCACCTCCATTGAATTCGAGGGCAGGATTTCCGTTCATTGCATTAGTAATGAAACGAGGTTGAGTGCTCGATCCACCGCTTTGGGTGGCATTAACGGCATTCCCTGATTGGTCATTCCAATAGGTGAGCAGATCACCGTCGGTAGTTCCAGATGTTCCCGCATCAGCCTTGAGCCATATCTTCAAATCAGAACTCACACCGCCAGGAGCTTGTGAGAAAAGTGAAGTTACAAGGAGGGAGAAGGAAATAGAAAGTATAAGATTTTTCATGTGTGGAATCCGTTAGGTCGACTTTCTACGCCATCACGAATTACATAGTTTCACAAAATGTTGTGTTTTTTTAGACTGTTTTAGAACCACAAACTGAAAATGTCGTGTTATGAACCTCACATTCCGAGTCTTGAGTTGTTTGCACCATGGACAAATGAGCAATAGATGAATCGAGCGATTCATAATACGAACTTAACAATTCAACACATGAAGGACGTTTTGGGTGACTAGTGACTAGTGACCAGTGACCAGTGACTGGTGACCGACTATCAGCTATAGGTTAATAGTTTTTCTATAAAACAAAAAAGGCTGCAATTTCTTGCAGCCTTCGCCATTACTGGCTCCCCAGTGCCGCTTGTGCGACAGGCCCCATTATTAATCCCGCAAATGCGGGACTCTAACCATCTGAGCAAGGATTCCTGTTCCTTTAAAATCAGGTTCAATAATTTTATGAATGAGATTTCTACTTTTCTGACGTTTGATGAATTTCTCAATCTTATCTGCGTCACCTCTCAATTCAGAGACCTCGAAAACAGCAATCAA
>JBJOKO010000264.1:0-4239 GCA_046046035.1 Bacteroidota bacterium
AAAGCCGGGGAAAAACCAATCAGAAAATACAAGTATTTCCTTTTTACTCATTGATTCCATTCTTTTTTATCCAATGACCGAGAACAACAAGAGGCCAAATTCTTGCCCAAGTAACTGTAGGTTTTGAGACTAAAAACTCCGACCACATATTCATCAAATAATCATTGTTGAACTCATTTGTTTGTTTGAGTTCGGCTAATCCTTCTTCGCAATATGATTTGAGTTCTCCCCGCATCCAATGGGGCCATGGGAAAGTGAAACCCATTTTAGGACGATCTACTATTTCTCTTGGAATAAGGTCGCCCATGCTATCAACTAGGAGTTGTTTCGCTGTATGCGGGAATTTCATTTCATCAGATATTCCAAGCGTGTACTCGATTAAACGATGATCAACGAATGGTTCTCGTATTTCGAGTGCATGCGCCATGCTCATTTGATCAGAGTCACGGAGCAATACATTTTGCATGTAGGTTGAAATTTCAGCCACGGTTACTTTAGAAAGCAATGGTGCATCGATATCCGCAAGATTTTCGATTATTCGATTGACCTCGTTTGGCGCGCTGTCGCTAGTTCGAAGGAGTTGTTTGATGCCAGAGTCGAGCCATACTTGTCGTGAGATAGCGTACGCCGACCACTCATTGAAATCTTCCTGCTTTAGGAATTCAGAAATTTTCTGTGATGCAACAGATGGTTTCAGTGCTAAAAGTGCGTTGGCACCAAGCGCGCGAAGTGCTCTAGGTGTTTTACTCAGCCATTTTTTCTCATTCAAACTATGCATTCGTTTGAATATATCGTATCCTGCAAAAAGCTCGTCGCCACCAATACCAGATAGAGCCATTTTGACTCCTGCCTCACGAGTCACTTTTGAAACGACATAAGTGTTAGGACCATCACCACCTGGATGATCCATGGCAGAAAGGGCTTCTGGGATTGTTTCTAAAAAGTCATTTGCAGATAATCGTATTTCAGTATGATCTGTCTTAAAACGTTCTGCAATAAGCGTTGAGTATGGACTTTCGTCGAATTCCTTTTCATGAAAAGTAATTGAGAAAGTCTTTACGGGATGAGGAGATATTCTACTCATCAATCCCACGACGATACTTGAATCAATTCCACCTGAAAGGAACGCTCCAAAAGGAACATCCGCTCGCATGCGCATTTCGATAGAACTATGTAGTAAATCGTAGACATCCTTTTTCACATCCTCTCTAGCCTTACCATCATTCGCAGATTTCAGCGAATCCTGCATGTTCCAATATTGGACAAACTCAGTATTTTTTTCCTTAAAGTGAATGTAATGCCCGGGCATTAGCATTTTCACCTCATAGAGAATTGTATCTGGTGCGTGCACGGTTTGATATCTGAGGTAATCAGATAAAGCGTGATGCGAAAGTTTTCTTTTGATTAAACCTGAAGCTAAGACAGCTCTAATTTCTGAAGCAAAAACAAATCCTTTAGAAGTATTTGCATAGTAAACGGGCTTCACTCCTACTCTATCTCTTACAAGAAAAGATTCGTTTTTATTTTTATCCAAAAGAGCAAATGCAAACATTCCAATAAATTTCTCAATGCATGAAATGCCCCATTCGCGGTAAGCTGCCAGAATAACTTCTGTGTCAGTTTGAGTTGTAAAATTGTAAGACCCAGAAAGTTCTTTACGCAGTTCTAGGTAGTTATAAATTTCGCCATTGAAAACAATGACTACATCTTTTTCAGGAGAAAAGAATGGTTGATTACCCGCCGCTGAAGTATCGATAATACTTAATCGTCTGTGACCAAAACCGAGTGTTTGTTCGGTATAAATCCCTTCAGAATCAGGACCACGATGAGCGATGGCATTGGTCATTTTTCCGACTATCTCCTTTAGATTGTCAGATCCATTCCAATTGATTATTCCAGCTATTCCACACATCGTGACAACTTATTTATTCATCATTTGCATGATGCAATTAGCAAAACCTTCTTCGTTTATTTTTTCAGCGAGCTCATGACTTTTTTGGCCGTATTCCATCTGTTCATGAGTTCCCAAATTCATCATTGCATAAAGTGCTTTTTTCATAGCATCTCTATTCCCAGCAGGAAATTCAATTCCATTTTCAGCACTGAGTAAAGATGTTCTGGCTCCCACTTGATTCGAGAGAATCATAGGGTATCCAGCCATCGCAAATTCATTGACCACCACACCCCAAGGTTCGAATAAACTTGGCAGGATGAATAATGAACCTGTGACCATCAATTCATCTAATTTGGAACCATCTAAAAACCCATGATGGGTAATTTTCGGGTGCGTAATTCTTTGTTCCCAAAGTGCGCCAGTTCCAATAAAATGAAACTCCCAATTATCGTTTCTTTCGTTCAGAATTTCCGCTGCAACATTCATCAAATTCACAATATCCTTTTCTGGAATATACCTTCCAGCATAGATTACGCGTTGTTTGATTTGATCTGGTTTATTCTTTCTACTTTCAAAAACACGATTGAAACGTGGGTTATCACAGACATAAATCCCTGTTTTAATTTTTGCTTGGGAGAATCCCATTTTCGAAGCAAACATGACTTGTTCGCTTCCCGGGACGAAAGCAAAATCAAAGAGCGGGGTAACTTTAATTCTCAGATACAGCGTTGCGAGATGGTCTTTTAGACTGCCTTTCCATTGTTTATCAAAGCCTATAACAGCAGGAGTATTTCCTTTTGATTTTATGGCATTCAGATATCCTTTATCAAACCAACCACCGCAAAAAATCAACTCGTATTGTCCGCTAGAGGTCATGCTTACAAGTTTCTCATCACTTACATCGCTTCTGCGGTGCACCGTAATTCTATCTGAAAAAGAAAATTGAAATGGAGCTTCGGCGGCAATAGGATAAGCAACGATTTCGATTTGAATATTTTCCTTCTTTGCCACATACTCGAGGCAATTAACAATGTATCCAGCAAGTTCTCGGTATAAAACAAGCACCTTTCTCATACACTATGTAGAGGATTGATTGGAAGGAGGGAGTACACTTTTCTTTGCGCCAAAAACGAATTCTTTGACTGGATTAGCAAGGGCTTGTGCAGTTTGATTTTCTTTGAAAATGTAATAGAACATCCATAGGAAAAATGGGAAACCATTCAAGAAATAGTGTCCTTGTCTAATCAAATAGAGTAGAATTAATACGGCGATTCCGTTGGACATGACCCAAAGCTCCTCATCATCGGTTCTTTGCTTGAAGACCCAACATTTAAACAGTAGGAATAGCATCAAAAAGAGTCCGTATATTCCTGTTTCGGACATCAACCTTAAGAACATTGAGTTGGCATCCATTTTATTGAAGTCGATATCTACCGCACCTTCGAGAAGAGTGAAGCTGTATTTATCGAATGCAATTGGATGTGATCCAAGTCCAGTTCCAAATAAGGGATTACGTTTAAAATTTTCTAAAGCTACATGGTAGTTGTTGTACAATACGAAGCTACTACCATTGATGTCGTAACTTTTGTAGTTGGCCGTGGAGAACACTTCTATTGTACCATCATATCTTTCTCGGAACTCACCGACATTGTCATACGAATAGGTAAAAATGAATACGGATAATGGGATAAAAACGATAGCGTATTTGAAAAATCCGAGGTTAATTAGTAGCAGGAGTGCGGTCATGAAAATGCCTAAGATACCAAGACTCGAAAAGGTCAACACATAGGCAACAACGATAGCTACACTTTGTAATCTGGTAATAAACAAAGGCTTTGCGATTGTGAAATTGTAGATACTCACGAAAAAAGCAGGAGCAATTGTAGCTGCAAAATAGGCCGGTTCCCCGAATACGGAATTAATACGTATTCCCAATCCACCTGGAATGTATCCCCACTTATTGAAAATCCATTTGAAATTATATCCTGGTCCAAAACCGGCCCAATAAGATACAAGTTGGAATAGTCCTATGAATGTCACAATAAGACTTACTCGCATATATATCCTAAACAACGACTTAAGGTCGAACAAGAACAACTCCACGACATAGTGGTAAAATAGAACGGACGCAAAAAACCCGATAAATACTTTATAAAATTGCGAATTGGTATTCAAACCAATGGAGGTGTAGAGGATTCCTGTGATTAGAAGCGGAAGAAAAATCAAGACGGGCGCTCTTGGAACTCCATACTTTGCAAAAAAAACTGGAAAGAATAAGGCAAAAACGAGATATCCAAAGTACGCTTCAAATGGCACGCGAAAGAACACGTACGAGCTGATGAAAA
>JBJOKO010000265.1:0-4238 GCA_046046035.1 Bacteroidota bacterium
AAGTAAAGGCCTAATAACTATACCTGGCCTAAGTAAAACCAATTCGGGCATTGATGGTCATACGGCTATTTATGCAACGGGTATGGACCATGAAGACCTAAGAGATGCAGTGGGCGAAATTTTGATAGATGCAGCATTGAATGCAGCAATGTGTCTTGCAACGGGAGGTGTGGACGAGCTTGCAGTTGCCGGATTTGCAATCGATGCAGCCATGCTTTTATATATAGGCGCCTTGGCGGTAATGAATGAAGACTTGACTATTAATGAGGATGAAACTACAAGTACAGTAAAGCTGCAGAGTACACTAGTTCCGTACAGTTATTCAAGTGAGCAATATAATTTGACGGAGATTTCATCTAAAGGATATTTAGCAGAAGTTCCTGGAGCTATGCAAACTAAAAAAGTTGATATTATTTATGGAGTATCGGGATATGAAAATCCTAATTTACATGATTGTTATCCCCAAGGTGATCAAAGAACTTTTATAATCGAAACAAGGAACACGGATCTTAGCATTGATAGAGTTTATAAGAAATATAATTCTCAATATGATTTAAGTGGAGTTGAGGAAAACTCACAGAGTTCAATGTTGTTGGCCTTGCTTGCCATGCAAAACCATGGCATGTCTAATAATGTTGTTGAAGAACTCTACACCGAAGAATTTAATCCCCTTTCTGGAATTGAAGGAGAATACATTATTGGCGGTAGATTGACAACATATCGTGTTAATGACCAAGGCAAAGTAGTTGTTGATGAACAATATTCACTCGATCTTGAAGAACCAATATTATATGACGAAAGCTTTTGGTCTAGTTCTGAAAATTCAATTTTCGTTTTCAATGAGAACTATTCATCAATTGTAAAAATAATAAGCCAAGATAGTTATGGTGCTCCAAATTCTTTTTCGAGCACGACCGGAATGAATTTCTCAGTTTTGAGAGATGGTCAAAAAGGTCAAGTGGTTGCGAAAATTTTGAATGCGGATCCAAATGAAGTTCGCTACACAAGTTTTGAAAGCGAAAATCATTTTGGTTGGAATGTTCCGTCTCAATTTGGAGTTTCAACGAATATGGAAGTTAATCCAGCTTTAGCAAGAACTGGAATAAGCGCATTTCCCACGAATTTAGGATCTATATCAACTTCTATATCTGATGGTGAATATGTTTTGTCCTTTTGGTTGAATAATTCAGGGACAGTAAATGTATCAGGAGCAAATATCGTTTCATCATTTTCTGAAAATGTTCCTGACATTACGTGGAAATATTATGAATACGTTCTGTTGAATGAAAGTGGAACAAATCAAACTATTTCAATATCAGTTTCTGGTAACAATATTTTGATGGATGAGTTGAGATTGTGTCCGAGTGATGCTCACATGACCACATATTGTTATTCAAAAGGTAGATATTTGAATACAGTTTGTTCTTCAAGTAATTTCTGTGAATACTATGTATATGATAATTTGGATCGAGCAACTACAAAGTTGAATAATGCATTCCAGGTTAATTCTCATATTGACAGAACTTGGCAAGACCCTTCCAATACGAATGATTTTAGCGAATTGATTGTTAGACAAGCCTTAACTCCGGTTGGAATTCAGGATTTCTCAGAAGATATTTCTTTGTTGAATCAAGATTACTTAACATCGAAATTATTCTATGATGGCATGGGCCGACTTGTTCAAGCGAAAGGTATTAGGTCAGCTCCGAATGATGGTACATATATAAGTCAAAATAAGTACAATGCATATGGAAAAGTGGACAAGTATTACCTCCCCTATGTTCAGTCAACTTATAATGTCGAAGACTTTGAGACAAATTTCGAAAGTGCGCAAGGGTTATTTTATCAAAATACGGAGCATGTTGCACAAAGTGATAGTCCTTTTGGAGAAATAAGGTATAATGACACACCATTTCAGAGAGCATTAGAGTATAGTGCCCCTGGAGAACAATGGCAAATGGATGCCGGTCATACGATGAAATCGGATTTACGATTTAACTCTTATGATCAGGTATTGATGTGGTATCCGACAGAAAATAATAAAGGGGCACAGGCTATTTCAAATGGAGTTCCAAGATATTGGCCATCAAACCAATTAACTAAAGTCATAAGTACTGATGAAAATGGCAAGGAGATAACAAGCTTTTATAACATTCGTCAACAGCTGGTCTTGGTTCGTTATAAAGTGAATTCTTTCGAAAACGAATCAGGATCTTATACCACAGATAGAACACAAGGCACCTTAGAAAATGTAGGTCCAGAGCCTAATGGTGCTGCTTTAAGAAACGTGGAAAAGTATTTTGTTTATGATGCATTTGGGCAGAGGATTTTCGAAATCTCTAATCAAATGTTAGAAAGTTTAGAAGCTTCCTCGAACGGGTATATTTTCTCTAATGCTCCAATGGGAGTTAATTATGAAATTTATAATGGTTTAGGATTCGGATTACAATATGACAAACGGGGGCGGTTGATAAAGTCCAAGTCCCCAGGAGTTGCTGAGATAATCTATGTTTATAACAATAAGGATCAACTTGTAATGTCGCAAGATGCCAAATTGCGTTTGGATAATGCTTGGAGTGTAATTAGATATGATAAATACGGAAGATGTGTCTATTCGGGAATCACAACAACAACAGATAACTACTATGACATTGAAGCCGAAGTAAATTCTTCTAGCAATCTTGTTGAAGAATTTAATGGCGGTCCAATTAGCGGATATTCAAATAATGGACCTTATGGTGAAAATCTAGAAGCTTGGGATATATTCTTTTTTGACAATTATAATTTTGAAACAGATGGGCTCAATGTTGGCGATTCAGGATTTTTGAAACGAACGAGAGGATTAAGTACAGGATCGAAGAGAAGGGTAATTTCTAATGATGAATCCGTTTCTTATTTGACAGATATTACTTACTATGATCAAAAGGGAATGATAGCCAATGTTCAAACTTCAAATGTTCTTGGCGGAAGCGATTCATACGAGTTTCATTATACATGGAGAGGGCAATTGAGTTCTGTAATTAGATATCACCAATTATCTGAATCTACTCAAGTTCTTAAGATAAAAAACACTTTTGTTTATGACAGAATTGGTAGACTGATGGATGTTACACAGAGAACTGGTGAAGATCCTGAAATTATATTAAACAGGAATGAGTATAATGAATTAGGGCAATTGGTGAAGCAACATTTACACATTCCAGAAGGCAATGACATAGGAATGCAGGTGATGGACTATCGCTATAACATTCGAGGATGGTTAAGAAAAATCAACAATAGTAATTTGGTTGATGACAACGATAATGAAGAAGATTTCGATGTCTTTGGGATAGAATTACTTTATACCGAGGAAGATTGGTTAAATGATGCCGATGGAAATAAGTACGCTTCAAGTAATGCACTTAAACCAATAGAACAATCAAATGGATTAATTGCTGCTATAAAGTGGAATACAAAGAATCCAGATGAAGATGGGGTATTAAGTGCGGAGAAAACATATGTTTATCGTTATGATGATGCTTATCGGATGACAGGTGGGTATTTTGCTAGTGAGAATCAGGTTTTTGGAAGTGAGTATGGTAATTTTTCTGCACAGAAAAACTTTTATACTGAGAAGGTTGATTATAATTTGAATGATGGTATAGTCAAGCTCAAACGCTATCGCCCGAACACAACTGGGGTAAGTCCGGAATTGTCAGATAATTTATCCTACGAGTATTATGAAAATAGTTACAAACTCAAAAAGGTTACAGACAATTCAACTTCAATTACCCTAGAAGGTAGAACTCAATTTGAGGATAACTCAAACGACGCTGTTGAATACAATTATGATGAATCTGGAAATTTAATTGAAGATAAGAACAAAGGACATTTTTATGCCTTTAATCAGATTGGCCTCGTAAGTCAGATTTGGAATAATACTCAAGGGGACGCAACCATAAATTTTCATTATTGTTCTAATGGTGCTTTATTGAAGAAGTCGGTTGGTGATCGTTCTTGGTTATATGTGAATGGAATCGAATACAGTAAAGTCGGCAATGGAAATTGGGAGATAGTAGAAATTAAAACAGGTTCTGGTGTTGTTCGTCCGAAGATGGCGACGGAAAATAATGAAACGGTATTTGTTTATGACTACTATATAAAAGATCATCTTGGCAATGTAAGAGCGGTTGTGACAGAGGGAAATGCTGTAGATGTTGAAGATGTTGCTTCTATGGAGGATACATATGCGGTAATTG
>JBJOKO010000266.1:0-4237 GCA_046046035.1 Bacteroidota bacterium
AATGCATTGCATCAAATTAAAAATTACTTGGAGAAAAATGAAAGACACCTCAAAATTGAAGTGGAAGCGCGCTCGATGAAAGAGGTAGAAGAAATTCTTCAAGAGGGAATAGCATTTAGAATTTTGTTGGATAATTTTAAACCAGAACAATTGAAGGAGGCTGTGGCTTTCATCAATGGTCGAGTGGAAACTGAGGCTTCTGGAGGAATTACTGAAGATAATGTGCGCGAATATGCATTAAGCGGCGTAGATTACATTTCTATGGGAGCATTGACTCATCATGTGAAAAGTCTTGATTTGAGTTTGAAGGCGGTGTCGTAAATTCGCATCCCTTTTCTGAGATAGTATGGCTAACAAGTGGATGGATTATATACTTAAGATGACGTGGATTCAAAAATCCATAGCGCTTCTTAAATCTATAAAACCTTGGGGATTCCAAGGTCTATCGCTTTGGTATGTTTCAAGTTTTTTTATTGAAGGAATAACTAAAGGTTCACTAGGTACTAGAGCCGCAGCAATTTCTTTCCGACTTTTTTTGGCTTTCTTTCCCGGAATTATCCTTTTGCTTTCTTTGATTCCTCACATTCCAATCGAGGATTTTCAAACAAATCTTTTTGATAGTTTAAGGGGATTTTTTCCTGGAGATACATTCTCTCTTTTTGAAAGCACATTGGATGACTTGATCAACAAGAAACACAATGCGTTGCTTTCAATCGGTTTCATTTTGGTAATTTATTACGCTTCGAATTCTATCAATGCAATCCTTCTAGGATTCAATGAGAGCTACCATATCGAAGAGCGCGGACACCCCGTTATAATGCGTATTGCAAGTATTATTTTGATTTTCGTTTTGGGATTTTTGATGATTACAGCTGTTATCTTGATCATCTTCTCAGGATCGTTTTTTGAATACCTGCACGAACATAGAATAATAGGTGACAAAGGCTATATACCTATTTTGAATTTTGCTAAATGGGCTATTTCTCTTTTCTTGATATATGCCGTGATTTCTACTTTGTATAATGTCGGAAATGGCCGCCGCCGCCGCAAGTGGAGATTCTTTAATGTGGGAACAACCTTCGCTACTGTGTTCTTTGTTTTAGCTTCAATTGGTTTTGCATATTTCGTCAACAACTTCGCTCAATTCAACAAACTATATGGTTCGCTTGGAACCTTGATGGTTCTCTTAATGTGGCTCAACTTTAATAGCATGATTGTGCTTATGGGCTTTGACTTGAATACTAGTATCGTAAAAGCAAAACGCACAATGCGGAAAGAAGCAGAAGCTTTAGAAGTCCCAAATTCAGAGCCTGAAATTCCAATCAGCGAAGAAGTAAGAAACACCCTCCGCAATCCCCAAAACTGATTACTGGTTACTGGTTACTAGTTACTAATTACGTACTGCGTACTATTCCCTCTTACTTACCACCTACAACTTACTACTTAAAGCCTAAAGCTTACAGCCTAAAGCTTATAGCTTACAGCCAGTAATTCGCACATCCTCTTTGTCAATGCTTTTCTTGAGAACTCTGGGGCGCCGGGTGTGGTGCGGAGTTCTTTGTTTTTCCAACTGATGTAATGTTCGAGAATCATCGATTTCATTTGATCGATGTGGGTGCGATCTATGATGTGGCCGCTTTGCGTATTCGATAGAATTTCTGCGGCATCTCCGTCTTCCGGACCAATACCTAAAATGGGCGTTCCGCTTGCCATGTACTCATACATTTTACCCGGAGTATTGCCCGCCGCGATATCTGTATGCGCAAGTATTAAAAGCAATAATGTGGAAGTCGTATACAAATGCACCACAGCACTATGCGGAACCGCTGGATGAAATGATGTGATTGAACTTAGCTCGTTGTGCGATGAAATGTGGTCTTTCAGAATGTCATTGACGGGTCCGATAAACTCAATTTGCAAATCGCTTCCAGTAATTTTATTCTCTGAAATCAACTGCGATACTGCATTCATGAAAGGGCGTGGATCACGCAGTTCATCGATGCTTCCAAGATGTCGAATGACAAATTTGTCTGTCAGTTTGCGTTGGATATTTTGAAAATCGCGAGGATCGAAACCATTTGGAATGAGTTCACATTTCGGTGCGCCTAATGCAATGAGTCGATCAACATGATACTTACTAATACTAACTGCAAGATCTGCTTTGGTAAGCACTTCGTGTTCCATACGAACGTTTTTCTGGCGTGCTCGAGGTCCTGTTTTCAAAGAGTCCCACAAGTCCCATTCGCTCCATGGATCACGAAAATCTACTATCCAATTTAACTTGGGATTTTGTTTTTTCAATTTCAAACCAATCAAGTGCATACTGTGCGGTGGCCCAGTGGTGATGATGGTTTCAATGTTTTCTTCCTTAATAAACTTTTTCAAGAAACGCACTGAAGGTCTAACCCAAGTAACACGTGGATCGGGAAGAAAAACATTACCGCGAATCCAAGTACTTCCTCTTTGGAATAAGGAATTATTTCTTGTTGAAAGCAAATCCTTTTGTTAAGGTGCTTTTTTTCCAACTAGTTTGAATGCTTTGAAGAAAACGTCGATAGGTTCGAAAATCGGAGTTTTAATCACACGAATGTCAGGCATCACATCCTTCATCAAGGATGGGTCTTTAACATTGAAGGCTGGATTTTCGGGTGTGTAGATTATGGGTTCACATCCGAATTCTTTCATGTAGGCCGACATCTTGAGCCAACGCTGCACGCCACCTCCGCCGCTCGGGGGCCAATAATATGTGATGATTAAAACCTTTTTCATTATCGAGTGCAATATTCGCAATGATTACTTGAATTATCATGCTCAAATGCGTGAAGTTCTAACATGCTTTTTGCACATTCAACCATTTCTTGTTCGAATGCTTCTAAAGTGGCTTGATCTATTATCTCTGAACCACCGTTGTCAATGTATTGCCAACCTGCACTGTAATTTTTCAAACTGAAAAGAGCAGAGCGAATATTTCCAACTGGTGTTCCTTTTTGCGATTCCATGTAGGAATAGAAAAGTAATTGGATCAACTTGCTTTGCGTTCTTTCAAATGCGCCTTTGATTCCTTCTTTTTTGATTTGTAAATCTCCAGAAGTAACAGCGCCCGTTTTATAGTCAATGATTCGGACAATGCCGTTTTCATGATCAATTCTGTCGGCCTTACCGCGAATATTCATTTCGAAGTCGATGCCATATTTGCTTGCGGGAATAAAACCGTTTAATGACGATTCAATCTCGGCGATGATACAAGTTGTTCCTTGCATCTCTCTTTTTTTAACCTCCGTAATTTCAAAGTCGATTGTTTTCTCAAGCATTTTTTGTGCAAGAGAAAATTGCAAATAGTTTTCTCCAAAAGTCAAATCACCCATCTTGTAAATAAGCTTGAATGCGGCTTTCAATAGTTCTGGTAGATTAGTTTTGAATTGCTCTAATTCATCTATAGTGGGAAAACTATTGAGATGATTTTTGAAAAAGTCTTCCAACACTTGGTGCACAACACTTCCAAATGTGGAAGCACTAATATTTTCTTCTACCTCTTCTTCTTCACCTAATCCTAGGATGTATCGGTAGTAAAAGTCAAGAGGACAGATCAAGTATTTGTTTAAAGCAGATGGAGAAATTCCCGCTTTCCATAAGGTTTTGATACGTTCTCGTGAGAAGTCATCATTGAGAATGGAAACAATTTTATCTTCAACATTATCTCCAGAAAGACTTGCTTTAACTCTAGTGATACTCGCATAAGGAGAGCGAAGTTCTAGTTCTAGTTGAGTAATATACCTGCTTTGTTCTGTTCCTTTGAAATCTGAGGTTATAGAGGAGAACAGAAAATCAATCTTTGTAGCACGTTGTATTAGTCGATACAAAGTGTACGCATACGTCGCTTCTTTATCAGCAACGGTGGGCATTTCATAAAGCTTTCGAACATCAAAAGGAATGAGTGATTGATCGCTAAGATTTCCGGGCAATTGATCTTCATTTGCTCCGATAACGATAACGTGATCAAAATCGATAGCACGTGTTTCTACCATGTTTAGAATTTGCAATCCTTGCAAAGGCTCGCCCGTGAAGGTGATTGCTTCGCCCGACATCAAATGCTGCATAATGACTTGCAATGATTTCATGTCGGTCAATTCTTCGCCTGATTCTACAATAGCTGGAATTTCAGAAAGGAGTTCTTGCGCTCGAAGAATGCACTCCACCTCAAACTCATTCCCTTCTTCAGCGATTAATAGTTCATCGA
>JBJOKO010000267.1:0-4235 GCA_046046035.1 Bacteroidota bacterium
TCCAGGTGCTTCAGGGAGCAGTGGCGGCGGTATTTTTTCAAAGAAAATCTTGGTTGGGGTTTCGATCAGTTCGATTGAAATTAAGAAGTTTCCTCACTATGCCAAGGACGGTTCTAAATGGGATGCGTACGCCCCTTTCTCAGAGGAAGCGGATATGTATATCTCGTTAAAGCAATTGGGATTGCCGATATACCAAAGCGAGACCAAAGAAGAGTGCCAGCCGGGAATCAGTCAGCGCTACTATCAAAACCTTCCATTTGAGATCAAAGCTTTTACCAATGAGATCATTTTAGAAGTATTTGATGAAGACGGTGTGACCGATGATGATAATGTGGGATACATCACTTTTCGACCTATTGCATTCGAGAAGCAAAATTATATCTCACTTTATTCCACAGACGGCACTCTTCAAGTTGATCTAGGATTGACTTGGAATTATGTTGAAGGCAAATAAATTAATTATTTATTCAATTAATAAATGCAAAAAAGCGCAGAAGAATATTTTGTTGAAGGCTGTGGAAGATGCAGTCTTGGCGGTACTCCTGAATGTAGAGTAAACAAATGGGCGAATGAACTTGCCCTTTTGCGTCGCATTATTTTGGATTGTGGAATTCAAGAAGAATGCAAATGGGGACATCCTACATATACCTATAAAAAAGCGAATGTGCTCATACTTGGAGCATTCAAAGAAAACTGCACATTAAGTTTTCTCAAGGGAGCATTGATACAAGACGATGCTGGATTGCTTCAAAAACCTGGCGAGAATTCTCAATCTGCCAGAGTAATGCGCTTCACCAATGTCAATCAAATTCTTCCGATAGAATCTGAAATTCGCGCATATATTTTTGAAGCCATTGAAATTGAAAAGGCAGGTTTGAAGGTCGAAACAAAACCGGCAACCGAAATTACTTTGCCTGAAGAATTATCTGCACAATTCAAAATAGATCGCGCATTCGAAGCTGCATTCCGCGCTCTAACACCGGGCAGACAAAAAGGATATATCTACTTTATCTCAGAAGCGAAACAATCAAAAACAAGAGAGTCAAGAATTGAAAAATACCGAGCTCATATCATGGCAGGGAAAGGAATGTTGGATAAATAGTGTGCTAACGTGCTAGTGTGCTAGAGATAGTTTGGTAGTGAGTTATTTCTTGATGATTGTATTATGGAGGTTGGAGTGTGCAGATGTGCATTCAACTATATAAACCCCACTTCCGAAAGATGAAAAATCTAAATTGAGCTGAGTCGAATTGATATTATTCTGTTGATACATCAATTTACCACTAAGGTCACGAATCGAAATTGAATCTATTTTTCTTGTGAGGAGAATAGTCACTTGATCTCTGAATGGGTTGGGATAAATAATCATATCAGTAATTGCGTTTTCATCAACACTGATATAAATAAAGTTATTCTGTGCTATTCCAGAAGTGCAATCATTTAAGGTTACGCTTACTCCATAAACTCCACTTTCAGTTATGGTAATAGTATTGCCGGTTTCACTAAGTGGATTGCCGTTGAATGTCCAATTGAATGTCCCAACACCAGAGGCGAATAGCGTGTTTCCGGCATTCATTAATGATGGTGTCTCTGGACAAATATAAAAAATGGTAGAAGCGGTATTCGTGATTACGGGTTCATTGTAATCAAAGTAAATCGCTGCTGTACTTTCAATGACTTCATCTAAGGTGGTTCCAGGATTTGTTTTAATTCTAAAGAGAACATAGCCCTGCGACCCCAATGGGTCAGATGAACTATCAGGTAATTGAATATTGTCGAAAAGCCATGTGATTTCGCGATCATCAAAGCTGATTGTATAATCGTGACTCGCCCCAATCATCTGTAGGGTGCTCATATCAAGTCCGAGGTCTTGCACATTCACGACATTGATAAATTGAGCGGGTGCACTGCCTGTATTTTGAAAACGGATTCGGTATTGCAACCATTCCCCATTTTCATTCATTTCCTCAAAATTGATTGTTGTGCGATCAACTGTGACATCATTTGGATCGTAAGAACCAATTACTATTTGGTTGCTGGAATCTTCATTGTTGGTGTAATCCGCTTCGCTTGAAGTCGAGGTAAGAGTTGATATTATTGTAAATTCAGTATCAATCGGTGTCGCCGCATCAAGAGTAGTGTATAGATGAATTTGAATTGTTTCTCCAGGTCCAATATTCAGTGGGCCAAAGTCAATAGTATTAAGCTCTGTTGTGTACGGATGGCTTGCTGTATTTATGGTTAAATTTTCAAGAAGGGATATGTCAGTTTGAAAACTCACCTCTTCAGAATGGAATGATAAATTTTGAATAAAGAATGTAATTTCATTTTCAAATCCCGGTCTTAACGGAAGATTGAAAGAAGATATGGCTACATCATGATAGGCTTCATCGACACAAAGGGCGAAATCATTACCAGTGTATGTCATCGCTTCAAATCCAGTAGATAGGTAAATGGGGTCAGCTGCAAATGTTCCCGAAATAGGCTGAACATATATTACGTAATCAGTGCTCAAAGTAGCAGGTATTGTGAATTCGCCACTAGATGTAATGGTGGCAATTGGCTCGTTATTTTCGTTCAAGATTAGTGGATAGGATATTGGAAGGTCGCCTTCGTCGAATATTCCATTGCAATCAAAATCTGCAAAAACAGTTCCTTGAATATAAAGTCCAAGGCACATTGCTTCTAATTCTGCATCAGTGCTACAACCGGGTGCGTTGTCCGAGAAAATGAATATGTTTGGTTGAGTAGAAATGTTTTCACAGATAAATGGATTGGAGCACACTGCTAAGTGCGGGCATAGTGTAATTTGCATCCAAGCGCCCACACTAGCTAATTGAGGCATATTCAAATCGTCGATTCCAAGACCTGATACTTCAAGCTCATCATTGACTGAAATTAATGAAGAGAAATCGATGAAGTTATATTCTGGGTATGTGCTTGGGTCTTCAGTTGTAATATGAATGGCTTGGGTTACTGTCTCCAAAGTGGGGAATGAAAATTCCGCCAAGTCAAAGCATGTAATGTTTAATGTCCCAACATTATTGAGAACTGGAAACTCCAACATTTGAGGAGCCGATCCATAGAATTCGATCTGGTTTGGGACAGATGTTAATGAAGAAAAAACAGGCAATCCATCGGATTCATTGCTATATATATTTAAGGATATATTATTACTTGTAGTGAGAGATTCAAACGCATGAATCGACTTAGCATTGAAGAGTTGGAATCCAATGTAGTTTGAAGTGGTTAGGCTGTGAAAGGCATCGATGTCAAATTGATCTTCGACTGCCAGTTGTGTGTTTAGATAGTAATTGAACGAAATTGAAGAGGATTCTAAACTATTGAATCCTGTAAGTTCAGTACATGTGAATGCTTCATCAAAAAGTATGGTATTTGCCTGTGTGAGATTAGGGAAAAATTCAGAAGACATTGAAGAGAAGTCACCTTTCAAAACGATTAGACCTACAGTGGAAATTCCATCCAATCCATCCATGTTTTCTAGCGCAGAAAGTTGAGTGAAATCTATGTGAGAAACTGAAACAAGATTTTCAAAACCATCGAGATTCACAATCCCGTGCGCGCAAGGCTCGCTTAAATAAAGGGTATCGCCTATTGTTGTTAGATTAGAGAGCCCACTAAAGTTGATTGTGTTTGAGGTTAATCCGCAACCATTATTAAAATGAAAGCATCCCGTAATTTCTGTAATATTTGAAAGTCCATTCATGTTCCAAACCCAATCTGAATCTCCTGTGTTTTGGATATAAACATTCCCATCCACAGTGGTACAATTTGGATTTTGAATAATAAAATTGTCAAGTTCGGTTTGAGTATGGAAGTATAAATCACCTGAGCAAATTTGTCCTTGGGCATGTGAAATAAGTAAAAGGATAAAAATGATAAGAGAGAATTTTTTCATGTTATCTAGTTTAATTCACTTCAATTATGTAAATATATAATTTTCTGGAAACAAAAAAGGCGAAGAGAATCTTCGCCTTTTTAAATATGTTTTGATTAATTCCGGAATTTGAAATCCGGAATCCGAAATTATCGCGCTACGCCTACAGCTCTCTTCTCGCGAATCACCGTTACACGAACTTGACCTGGGTAGGTCATTTCTGTTTCGATGCGGCTGGCAAGTGTGATTGCTAATGCGTCTGCTTGATCATCTGTTACTTTCTCTGCTTCTACCATTACACGAAGTTCGCGACCAGCTTGAATAGCGAAAGATTTAG
>JBJOKO010000268.1:0-4212 GCA_046046035.1 Bacteroidota bacterium
TTCTAACCAAATGTCTTGACGAATGCGGGAAACGATGCGACGAAGTTCATCTTCATCACAACCGGGATAACCGTAACGATTGATGATGAGCGCTCCTTCCAACAAATCCTTCTCCTCTGAAGCAATCCACTTTTTCAGTCTATTGTAGACTGAATCATATTGTATACTAGAAATGAGTTCTTCCAGTCGCGTTTGAAACAACGGACCGAAATCATTCAACTCCCAGAAATGCTCCAGGTGTGGAATAATATCTTCTCCATAATTCTTTAGTTCAGAGCGAACTTGCAAATAGATGCTTTCGTCTGGATCTTCAATTAAGGATATTAACGCATTGACCTCTCCGGTGTACATAGGGCTTTTACTCTTTGGCTAGCAATTACCCAAAAGTACCGTGCAGCCTAGGAGCTTATTAACCTATTTGAGGGGCTTATCCACACCGAACTATTCAAAATCGCTCTAACACAGTCCTGATAAGGGTTTCAATACTTCTTGACGGGTCATTGTGAAATTCTTTTGTTACCCTATTGGCTAAAATGGCACATACAGTTAAAGCCTTGTGCCCCAACAAAGAAGACAGCGCATAGATGCCTGCGCACTCCATTTCGAAGTTAGTTACCCTCACTCCATTTATTTCCAAATCAGCATATTTAGACAGCATTGGTTCGACCACCGATTGAAGTCTAACGCTTCTTCCTTGAGGGCCATAAAATCCGTTTTGTGTGGCTGTTATTCCTTGCACCATATCAAATGCAATTCTATCAGCTAATTCTTTAGACCCGTCTACTGCGTACAAGCCTGAATTACCAAGGAGTTGAGGAATATTTGTGCGGAGAATATCTACCACTTTTTGTTCATTCACATTAAGCGAAGCGCCATAAGAATAAGGCACTCCGTCGAGAGCAAAAGCTTGAAGACTTGCGACAAAACTTCCAGTGGGAATATCAGCCTGAATGCTGCCACTGGTGCCGATTCTAACAATTTCTAACGTTGTTAAATTGGATTTAGGTAGGCGTGTTTCTAAATCGATATTGACAGCAGCGTCGAGCTCATTGATCACAATGTCTATGTTGTCGACGCCAATTCCAGAGGAGACTACCGTAAAACGTTTACCGTGGAAAGAGCCCGTATGCACAACGAATTCGCGGTTTTCAATTCTACATTCCACATTATCAAATAATGCGGAGATTGTAGGAACACGCTCTGGGTCGCCTACTATGATGATTTTGGAAGCTACATGCTCCGGTTTTATTCCCAAATGATACAAGCTTCCATCCGCACGAAGTATTAATTCAGTGGGGGGAATAACTTGATTTGAATTAAGCGACATTGGATTCATGCCGCCAAAATAGAACTTTACTTAATTGAAATATAAACTAAGATTCCGCCAAAACGTCATTTCTTTGGCGTGGCACCGCTATTGCTTGGCGGACGCGGCGTTCTTACTGTAAGAGTATCCGTTTTCGGAGCCTCAGGCAAGAATATATTGAAGAAAGAAAAATATCCATCAGACAGACCAAAGCTTGATTTCTCAGTCTTCGGCTTTTGAGGATCCCCAGGGCCAGTTTGCTTACCGTTAGCCGCCACTGCTGCTGCACTTAATAGCATAGATGCCGATAGGGTTAAGAATATCTTCTTCATAGGGAGTTGATTTAGTGAAGGAAAAATAGATAAATAACAGAGATTGAGTGAAAATTTAACAAATATTAAAAATCCCATCAACGGCGACGGAGCCAAAATATTTGATGCAATAATTGCCTCAATCTTTTTCCTTTCCATCGCTTGGGCACTCTACCTAATGGACGAGTACCTCGGATATAGTCTGGCGAAATACGGACTCATACCCCGAGATATCGTAGGACTTCGAGGTATTTTCACAATGCATTTTTTGCATGGTGGGTTAGAACATATTTGGCACAATACACTTGCCTTTATTGTACTCAACACTTTCCTTTTCTATTTCTATAGAAGCATTTCAATCAAGACATTCTTCTTCATTTTTTTCTTTTCGGGAATAATGCTTTGGCTCATCGGGCGACCGACGGTACATATTGGAGCGAGCATGGTCATCTATGGCGAATTCGCCTTCCTATTCCTAAGTGGGATTATTCGTAAAAATCCAATACTAGCAAGAGTTACCCTTCTTGTTGGACTTTACTACGGGTCGCTAGTATGGTACGTTTTCCCAGTCGACCCTAAAATATCTTGGGAAGGTCACTTAGCAGGATTTGTAGTAGGCCTGATTGCCGCGATTATCTTCAGAAATCAAGGCCCACCACGCAAAGTATATCGCTACGAAGTAGAGCCAGAGTTGTCGGATGAGAATCCGTATTGGCTTGGAAATGGGGCCCCTCGATACAATTCGCCTAAAGGCGAATCACTCGGGGACCAAGAAAATGGGGAAGCCGGAGAAACTCAACCCAATTCGCCGAAAGGCGAATCGCGCCCTGAACACAATATTGTCTATCACTACACTCCGAAGAAAAAAGACCAGCAATAAAAAAAGGGAAATGCGTTGCATTTCCCTTTTTGATTTTTATGCTAATAGCCAATAGCTAAAAGCCAATAGCCGTTACGAGTTAAGCATCACCGGCATCACTAGCATAAGAATATCTTCCGATGCATCGTCTGGTTCTACTTGAGTAAGGATACCCGCTCTGTTAGGAGCACTCATTTCAATATTTACGTTTTCTGAAGTCAAGTTGCTCAACATTTCTTGAAGGAAACGTGAGTTGAAACCTATCTCCATATCATCACCTGCGTATGTGCATGTAAGGCGCTCTTGTGCCTCGTTAGCGAAATCCAAATCTTCTGCAGAGATGTTCAATTCGCTTCCACCCATTTTCAAACGAACTTGGTGAGTAGTCTTGTTAGCGAAGATGCTCACACGTTTGATTGAGTTCAAAAGATCAAGACGATCTATTGTCAATTTGAATGGATTCTCTTTTGGAATTACCGCTTCGTAGTTAGGGTATTTACCCTCGATAAGGCGGCAAATAAGAGTTACATTATCAAATGTAAACTGAGCATTGTTCTCAGTGTAGTCGATTTTCACTTCAGTTTTCAAAGAACCCAAAGAACCTTTCATCAGGTTAAGTGGCTTCTTAGGAACGATGAACGACGCTGGGCTATCTGTTCCCACATCTGTGCGAGAATAGCGAACCAATTTGTGAGCGTCAGTAGCAACGAAACGAATGCTGTTTTCGTGAATTTCAAAGAAAACACCACTCATAACAGGACGCATATCGTCGTTTCCTGTTGCGAAAAGTGATTTATTGATTGCACGAGCAAGAGCGTCGCTTTGCATTACCAATGACTTTGTTCCTTCCATTTGAGGAGCCTTTGGGAATTCTTCGCCGTTTTGACCAGTCAATTTGTACTTACCATAGTCGCTAGAGATCTCAATTCCGTAGGTCTTGTTATCAATGCTGAAAGTAAGTGGTTGCTCTGGAAGGCTTTTCAAGATATCCAAAAGAAGCTTTGCAGGAATCGCAATGATTCCCTCTTCTTTAGACTGGATAACCATTCTAGTGCTCATCGCTGTTTCAAGATCAGAAGCAGAAAGAGTCAACTCATTCTCTTTAATCTCAAAAAGGAAATTGTCCAGAATAGGCAATGTATTGCTGGAATTCAATACTCCACTAAGCATTTGGAGTTGCTTAAGCAGAGCGGTACTTGTTACTACAAACTTCATCGTTCAAATTTTGAATGCGGGCAAATATAACAGTATGATTCGGGATTAATAGGAAAAGGGAGTGGACTGTTTTCAACAAACGACCGCTTAATATTCTCCTATTTTACATTTCGTGAGGTTCGACGTGCGTCAAAACGTTATAAACTGAGGAGTTTGCTGCCATTATGGCGTCTTTCACTCGATGGGCTATATCGTGACCTTCACGCACAGTTTTTTCAGCATGTACAACCACATGAATATCCACGAAAAACTCAAATCCCATTTTGCGCACATAGCACTTCTCGATTTCCATAACACCGGGCACCTTCAAGGCTATGTTTTTAATTTCTTGAACCACTTCTACAGGCAAGGCTTCGTCCATCAACTCGCTAAAAGCAGGACGAAAAACGTTGTAAGCATTCCAACCAACAAAAGCTGCGGCAAGTAAAGCTGCCCAATCATCGGCAGCCTCGTAACCTTCTCCGCCAATTAAGGCAATACCAATCCCAATAAATGCCGCCACAGAAGTTATGGCGTCTGCT
>JBJOKO010000269.1:0-4195 GCA_046046035.1 Bacteroidota bacterium
CCAACTTTGATGTCTGATGTGCGCGACAAATAAACGAAATGAGGTTTGTTGTGGTGCTCTTCTTCCCAAGCAAAATCGCGTAGTGCAATACCTTCATGTATGCGACTAAGTTCTGGTCTTACTATACTAGGCGAGGCGAGAGGTGAATTCATGAAGGCCTCATAACTCAAACCTTCACCCATGGTCTTTTTGATTTTCTTGCCTGTTTCAACGCAATGAATTTCATTCTCAAATTCAAGTGTGATATTACTTCCCACCAATGGATTCATATAGTATAATCCTGTATGCTCAATAATATCTACAATAGGCAAAGTATACTGTGCGACATCATCCAATGTCGTTCTCATTTTCCGAAGGTGAGTGGTGATTTTCATGGAACGAAGATAGTGAGTTCGGGAGTTTGATAGTTTGGTAGTTTGATAGTTTGATAGTTTGATAGTTTGATAGTTTTTCACTTCAAACTTCACACTTCAAACTTCAACCTTCACACTTCACACTTCAACCTTCGACGATCGTTCTGAACGTTAGATTTACCCTTGGGGTGGTGATTTTTTTGGTGGGGGGGAGGCGGTGGAGCCAGTGAGTTTGAGTGACGCCTTTCATTACTAGGAGACTTCCATTTTCAAGCAATGTCGAAATGGTTTCTCCTGTCTCTTTGTGCTTGAATGAAAACTTGCGTTCAGCACCAAAACTCAACGATCCGATGGCGCCATTTTTCTTTAGGTCTTTTTCACCGTCGCTGTGCCAAGCCATTCCTTCTTCACCAGAGTGATAGAGATTTAGTAAACAGGAATTGAATGTTTCTCCGGTTTTTTCCTCCGTGATTTTCTTTAGTTCTAGAAGTTCTGGTGTCCAGATCTTTGCTCGCTTTGTATTGTTGGAGTAGGTGTATTCAAATTCGCGTTCACCGTACCATGCCACTTTTCTTTTGGTAATAATGGTTTTGCCAAATAGCACTGCAATATCATTTTCCCATTCGATATTATCCAATAGCTTTTGATAGTAATGATTGGCTCGGTCTTGATTCAATATTTTCCCATAGTAAATCACTTCGCCATCACAAGGAAGCAAATTCGTCAATTCATGTTCACCAAAATCAAAACTCAATTCCATTTAAATAGAAAATGTCATTTTTAAAATAAAAAATAAGCAATCAAAAATCAACAATGGATTTACATCCTTCCCACCCAATAATAGCCGTCTTCCTAACAGGGCCCCACATATAACCACCAATGGCTCCGGATGTTTGGATAACGCGGTGACAAGGAATAATGAATGAAACAGGATTGCTTCCTATCGCAGTTCCAACAGCTCTCGAAGCTTTTGGATTTTTTATTTTATCGGCAATATTTCCATAGGTGCTCAATGCGCCAAATGGAATCGAGAGTAGTGCTTGCCAAACTTTCAATTGAAATTCTGTTCCCTTCAAATGCAGTTTTACTTGTTTCAAATCTGACCAATCATCTTTGAAAAATTGCAATGCATCATTTTGAAATGAATCAGCGTTCTCTTTCAAAGTTGCCTTAGGGAATAGTAAGGTCAGGTTTTGAAAGGCGAAATTATTTTCATCTTCAAAGGCCATGTAGCAAAGCCCTTTAGACGTTGCCGCGGTAAGAATTTTCCCGAAGGGAGAATTGGAATATGAATAATTAATAATCAAATCTTGTCCACCATTCTTGTATTCGGCAGGAGACATTCCTTCGATTTTCACGAATAAATCATGAAGCCTACTAGTGCTTGAAAGTCCTGATTCAAAAGCTATTTCAGAAAGTGTTGGATTGTTTTTTCTGAGTAAACTTTTGGCATATTGTAAAGTAGTGTACTGAAGAAATTTTTTAGGCGAAGTGCCAACCCAATCCGTAAATAATTTTTGAAAATGAAAAGGACTTAAATGAACATGTTGCGCCACGGCATCCAAATCTGGTTGCGATTTAAAGTTGGCTCCTATATATTCTATGGCCCTTGATATGCGCTCGAAATGGATATGTTCCTGCTCGTTCATCTTCTTTGTTATTCTCGCAAAGTTGAGTCTTTAATTAATCGCAGAAAATCCATTTCTTGCGAAAGTTTGAATATTAGTTGAGATTAACTTTATTAATAAATTCAATGACGCCCTTCATGAAAATTTGTTGATCATCCCACATCGAAAGATGACTGCCGTTAGGACAATACAGATATTCTCCATGCTGAACAAGTTTACTTTGTTCTTCCATGGCTTTTGGATCCATCGTGTCGTGTTTTGCACCAATCATCAAAGTTGGGGTTGCGATTTCCTTAAGTCTTGCTTTAATATCCCAATTAGCTAATCGGCCGCTGATTCCAAATTCGCTTGGACCTTGCATCAAAGTGTAAATCGTATTGTTGGCATGTTTTGAAGAGCGATTCAAAGGCTCTGGCCAATCTTTTAATCTGCAAATATGTTCGTTGTAGTAATTTGGAATAAGCAATTCCATATAACGAGGATTTGCAAAATCTTTCTTGGCTTCGAGATCACGAATTTCTGCTAGAACTTCTGGTTTCATTTGCTTTGAAAGTACTTCTTCTGCGTATTTTCCATAGTCAGGAGCACTGGCCATCATGTTAGAAATGATAAGGCCTTTCAAGTTTTCTTGATACTTCAACGCATATTCCATTGCCAATATTCCACCCCATGAATTACCAAGAATATAGAAGTTGGAACTATCTGCTCCAATTGCCTTGCGCACTTGTTCTACTTCTTCTACAAAGCGTTCATTGGTCCAAAGACTGCTGTCAGTGGGCTGGTCGCTATAGTAGCTTCCAAGTTGGTCGTATTCGTAAAACTCAAAATTTTCTCTTTGAAAAAATGTTTCGAAACATTCCATGTATTCATGCGTCATAGCAGGACCGCCATGGAGTAAAAGGATTTTGATTTTTGGATTATTACCAAATCGTTTAGTCCAAACTTTGAATTCACCAACAGGAGTTTGAATAGGTATCATTCTTACCCCGCCAGCCTCAACGGCGTCGCCGTAACTGAAGTAGTTTTCCATGGAAGGTGGGCACGGTGCAATTTCGTTTGTGCACGCGAACAATGATGTAACAAAGAGTAAGAGCAGAACAATTCTCATAATGATCTTTTTGAAATTTGAAAGGTGAAAGTAAGGTGCTTTTGTGAATTGCAAGTACTATTGGATTCCAAAAGAAAGTCGGGGATTTCATTTGTGCGCTAGGTCACAAGAATGGCGGGAATTGCAGGCGTACCTTTGAACAAATATTTTTTTTATGAATGCCTTGGAAAGTCTTATTGCTTCGGGTTACAAAGAAGCAATGTCATATACTCAATACAGAGAATTAATCCACACCTTACACGCTGATAATAAAGTAACAGGCCCAAATCAGAGTGAAGAATTGCTAGCATACAGTAAGATGAATGATCAACGTATGAATCGTTGGGATAAGCATACCAAATTGGCTGATGCAACAATAGAAGCAATAAAATCAGACAAAAGAAAATTAGATATTCTTGTAATTACAGAGGGGTGGTGCGGCGACTCTGCTCAAATCGCTCCAGTAGTTGAGCAAATTATTAATCAGAATCCAAATTGGAAGTCGCACTACATACTTCGAGATGATAATTTGGAGATAATGGACATGTTCCTCACCAATGGAAAATCTCGTTCGATTCCAATGTTTATTTTCCTAGAAAATGGAAATGTTGTAGGCAAATTTGGTCCTAGACCAGTTGCAGCTCAAGAAGCAATGGATGAGGTAAAAGCAAGTGGAGCAGACGCTCACGAAGTAAAAGAAAAACTCCATCTCTGGTACGCAAGAGACAAGCATCAAGCGGTAGAGAAGGAGTTCCTTCAAGCTTTGCTTGGTAGTAAGTAGTAGGTAATAAGTAGTAGGTAGTAGATTACCTACTACCTACCACTTATTACCAGCTACCTGCAAAGCAGTTAGGATTTTGTAAACCTCTTTGTCATCGTGCTTTGGCCTTTTGTCCATTTCACGAAATAGATACCTTGAGAAAATTCTGAAACATTGATTTGGCGATATGTATTTTCATTTGAAAGAACATCTTTGAAGATTACGCGACCAGTCAAGTCAAGAATCATAATCTCTCCGTCTGTCCATGATTCTGGAGTGTTGATGGTAAGTACAGATGCAACAGGATTTGGGTAGAACGATGGCACTTCAACTTTAGAAGTGTTTTCATTTACACTTGCAATAGTTA
>JBJOKO010000270.1:0-4173 GCA_046046035.1 Bacteroidota bacterium
GTTGGGGCCCACGTGGGCGGTGCAATTGGTATAACGCAAGCCAATAGTGAGAGTAGCAGATGGTACGCTGATAATGAAATTGCTGAAGTAACAGCTTTCAAAGGTCAACAAGAAGGAAATCTACTTTATGAACCGGCGTATTTCAAAGAAGCAAATGAACTTAGCATTGATGAAGAATCATCAATACTAAATCAAAATGGAGGCTACGGTCCAGTTATGGTAGCTTTAGATGACCTAGGAAATCATAACGTTCACTCTTCCACTAAATGGATTAGGTCAAACAGCACACAACAGGATATTCAAAACGTATCAAGAACAAAAAGACAGAAAAGAACTCAAGTATTCTCTTTTTTGACAAATCAGGAAGCAAAAGATTTTGGAATTCAAAAGCTATCAACGTATCAAAATTCTCAATCGCATCACATTGGTGAAATTATTAATACTTCAGCCGATGGGTCAAGGTATGTGTATGGTCTTGCTTTAAAAAATGATTTTCAAAAAGAAGTCACCTTTGCTGTAGGAACTACATTCAATGAAAACGGGTCTGAAAATCAACCAGACTTTAGTCATTCTTATGGAATGGTGGAATATAACGTTGGAGAAAACTCAACTGAAAATACCCGTGGTCTGGATCATTATTATTCATGCACTACCACTCCAGAATATGCGCATAGCTATATGCTTACGAGTATTCTAAGTTCGGATTATGTTGATACAGAAAATCAAACTGATGAGCTCATTGGGCCAAGTGATGGTGATATTGGTTCATGGACAAAATTTCACTATTTAACTGTAAATGATTATAAATGGCGCACACCAATTGGAGAGAATTTGGCGAATTTTAGTCAAGGCCTCTTGCGTGATTATACTGATGATAAAGCATCTTATGTATATGGGCAAAAAGATGTCTCCTATTTGGAAAAAATCGAGTCCAAAAATTATATAGCTCTATTTGTAATGGGGGAAAGGTTTGATGCACTTGGAGTAGCTGATGAGAATGGAGAAATCAATGAAGATAATAAATTAAAATATTTGAAAAAAATAATGCTCTATTCTAAAGCAGAGTATTTAAGTGAAGACGGTGACACAACTCAGCTAACACCAATAAAATCAGTTCATTTTCAATATGACTATTTACTTTGTCCTGGTGCTGGAAATAATGCTAATGGAGAGAATGGCAAACTTACTCTAACAAAACTTTTCTTTACTTATGGAAATAGTAATAAGGCGAGATTCAGTAGTTATGAATTTGTTTACTCAGATGAAGGATCAAATGAAAACATTACTTCGGATGAAAATCCAAGTTACAACTTGAAAGGATATGATCGATGGGGGACCTATAAACCTAATCCTGTTGGACAGAGTTATAATATAATAAGTAATATTTCAACTAATTCAGAAGATCCTTATGCGCCACGAGATAGAGAGTTAGCCAATAGGTATTCTTCTGCCTGGAGTTTAAGAAAAGTCAAGCTTCCCAGTGGTGGTGAAATATCTATAGAATACGAATCGGACGAATACAGTCATGTTCAAGACAAACCAGCCATGGAAATGTTGGATATAATAGGGTCGAGTATTTCAAGCCCTAATTTATCAAGTTCAGCTTCTGATGCAATTAATATTAGTGATCAGGATAATAATAATTGTCGAATATATTTCCGATTAAGGGAAGATGACAACGGGCAACCTATAACAGATATTAGTAACTACTTTTCTGGAATATCAAGTGTTTTTATAAAAGCGCTTCATCAATTTAAAGAATTTGGTAATGGACCTCAAGATGGTGCATTTTATTATGAATACGTACCGGGTTATTATGAAATGGACACTGATAGTGACGATCCAGCATTTGGTATTGAAAGTGTTAATAATGAATTGGTGGGGTTTGTGCGATTGAAACCAGTCAAACTCAAGGATGCTTCCAATAATTCTGTCTACAATCCTATTACGAGATCGGGAATACAGTTTTTGAGATTAAATCATAGTTCAATGCTATTTAATCATTCAAACCCAGATAATAGTAATTTTAAGAATATACTAATCTCAGTTGCAGATGCTTTTGGAACGTTCAAGGAGTTTTTTAAAAATCCAAATACTATACTTTATAATGAACATGAAATTGGTCAGAACATTATGCCTTTCAAATCTAAAATTAGATTGAATTGTGCAACTGGAAAAAAGAATGGAGGTGGATCAAGGGTTAAAGCTATTAGAATATCAGACAATTGGGCTGACATGAGTGGTGAGGCTGGTGGTCATCAAGGTACTGATATGAGTTATGGGCAGGAATATATTTACACAACTACTGATGGAAAGACAAGCGGAGTTGCAAGCTATGAACCTCAAATTGGAGGTGAAGAGAACCCATGGAAACAGCCAATTTATTACACCCAAGAACTAAAAGGCGTACCTGATGATAGATTCTTTAAAGAAGAACCCATAGGGGAAAGTTTCTTTCCAAATCCAAGCGTAGGATATAGTAGAGTTATTGTTAGAAATCTTCCGCGACCTGATGTCGAAGCAAGAGGCACAGGCGCTGTTGTTCATGAATTTTATACTAATAAGGATTTCCCTACAATCGCTTTAAGAAATGAGCTATTCCACATCAGACACAAACCAAATGAAATTGCAAGTTTGTTGAACTTTACGACGAATGATCATTCTACTGTCACGCAAGGTTTTTATGTAGAACTTAATGATATGTGTGGTAAACCGAAGTCGCAGAAAGTTTATTCCGAGTATCAAGATTATCAATCATCTGAGACTATCCCTTTATCTTCTGTGGAATATTTTTATAAATCTGAGGCCTATGGCAACGGTAGCAGAAGATTGAGAAATGAAGTTCATGCGATAAAAAAGAATGGTGCTCTAATTAATGCTGAAGTCGGCGTACACATGGAAATACTTAATGACTTCAGAGAGCAAAAAACAGATAATTGGGGAGCCAATGTGAGTGGCAATGTGGATATGGTCGTTCTACCTTTTCTTGCTTTCCCAGTGCCTGCTGTTTGGCCAAATTTCAATAGAGATAAAACTCAGTTTAGAAGTGTTGCTACAACAAAAGTAGTGCAGCGATTTGGCGTGTTGGATAGCACAGTGGCTACTCAAAACGGCTCATCTGTTTCTACTAGGAATTTGGCCTACGACGCTGAAACTGGTCAAGTCCTTTTGACTTCTACACAAACAAATTTTGAAGATCCAATTTATACTTTGAATCTTCCTGCTTATTGGAAGTATGAGGAAATGGGGCCAGCATATCAGAATATTGGTCTGGCTGTCAATATGGGTTTTGATGCTGAAGGAGAATTCAACTTCTTTAATGCAGATAATTATTTTCAAGAAGGTGATGAACTGGCTTTAACCGGAGGAGTATTACCTAATGGTTCGGTATCACCTGCAAAGAAAGGTTGGGTTGTGGAGGTTAACAGCAACCGGATAAAAGTTATCGATCAAAGTGGCTATCCAATAGTTGGAGCAAACTATCATGGTAAAGTCATTAGAAGTGGATATAGAAATATGCAGATGGGAATGATGGCGTCGATAGCTTCTCGCACGAATCCGCTGAACGACATATACGGATTAGGCAATAACTATAGTTTAGTTCTTCAAGCTTCTGCAGTTGAATATTCACAAAATTGGAGAACCTCATGCGATTGTTTTGATGAAACAAATGCTACAACAAATCCATATGTTTTAGGAATTCTAGGTTATTGGAAGCCATCGAAAAGCTACACTTACTTGACATCCCGCAATCAAGGAGATGTGAATAATAACACAAATCTTCGCGATGATGGCTTCTATGAAGGCTTTAACCCATTCTATTATTTGGATAATAGTGGTCATTGGAATATTGACTATTCCAATTGGACATATACTTCAGAAATAACGGAGTTTAGTCCATTTGGAATGGAGCTGGAAAACAGGGATGCTCTCGGGAGATATAGTTCTGAAAGATTTGGTTATAATCAAACATTTCCTGTTGCAGTGGCAGCGAATAGTAAATATAGTCAAATGGGATTTGAAGGGTTCGAATTCCTTGAAAGTTTAACTTGTGCTGACAATGATTTCGATCTGAATATTCCAGGAGGATCGTTAGTTGAAGATGATGCACATACCGGTAGTTTTTCCGTGAGAATTTCTCAAGCTTCAACTTCTACTATGCACGGCCGAGTT
>JBJOKO010000271.1:0-4162 GCA_046046035.1 Bacteroidota bacterium
GCACAGCAACGTTTGGCAGATTGCCAAATTCAAAATAAGTCACTCCTCCGTCTATGGTCACATACAAACCATTGTCTGTTCCGATGTAAAGAATATTACCATCTTTCGAATCTTCTCGCACAACATTGATTGGCTCTAATGGAAGATTGCCTGTAATGGACTTCCATGTATTTCCCAAGTCATCGCTCATGAAGAGGTAAGGCTTCATGTCATCTTCACGATATCCATTTAGAGAAAGATACAAGCGCTCTTTTTTACGACTAGAAAAAATAAGTCGACTTACATATTTGGAAGGCAAATTTGCTGTCACATTTTTCCAAGTAATTCCTGCATCTGTTGAAACATGAATGCTTCCATCATCCGCGCCAGTGGCTAGGTAGCCGAATTGAAGTGGTGATTCTGCAATTGCTGTAATGGTTCCAAAAGGTACATCTCCTTCTTTCGCTCCTTTGGTCAAATCACCACTGATGGTTTCGAAGTTTTCTCCTTTGTCCATCGAACGATGCACACGATTGCTGCAGATATAAAACATATCTTGATTCCATTTCGAAAGCAAAATCGGTGTTTGCCAATTGTAGCGAAGTGGTCGCTCACCTAAGGTGTGAGCAGGGTGAATATAAAGCTCTTCTCCAGTTGCGCGATTGATGCGGGTGTAATGACCGAATTGATAGCCGGTATAAATGATGTTAGCGTCGCGTGCATCCACTTGTACTTGCATACCGTCGCCACCTGCTAGAAAATCGAAAGGATATCTTCCTTCGTATGTCCAGTTGCGATTTGGCTCATTGGTGGATGGACCAACCCAAACACCGTTGTCTTGCAAACCACCATAGACGTTGTATGGTTTTTCATTGTCAATTTGAATGCTGTAGAATTGACCTACTGTAGGCGAATTGCAATTGACGAAAGTTGTACCTCCATCAAATGAAATCTGCACGCCACCATCGCTACCGTTCCAAATGTGATTGGAATTAGTAGGATCAATGCGCACTACATGATGATCCACGTGCACATTGCCTGGATTTATTCCTCTCCATGTTTTCCCAGCATCATCACTAGTAATGAGCGGAACACCTGCGGTGTAAAGCTTCATTGGATTGGAAGGATCTACTTCTAATACACCGAAATAATAGCCGTAAGAATAGGTCACATCATCGAGAAATTTCTCGTGTGTGCGTTTCCATTTTTTATTTTCAAAAGAATAAGAATACACTTCTGGACCAATCACAGGCGTATTGAAAAGGTCTTCATTGGCATCGAATACGAAGTCGTAGATGGCAGATGGGACAATGGTTCCAGCGGCAACGAGTGTTTTCAAAGTGTCGACATGATATTTTTTTGGGAAATTATATTCTTCAAGGAATTTTGCAAATTGTGTAGAATCCAATTTGGCAAATTGCTCTTTGGTCATTGCCGAAAACTCACTCTTTTTTATAACCGAACGTTCATTCGGTTTGTCTGTTTTTTCTTCTGGTCGAAGATTCTGATTGTCGACAACGGCATAGAGATAAGAAATCCCTTTTTGATTGGTGAATGCAAGTCCAATGCGACCTGTTTTTTCTCCATTAGGAAATCCAAAATTTGCACTGATATTATTCCAAGTAATTCCACCATCTAATGAGTGATAGATTCCGCTTCCGACGCCACTTTCCACAAAGTTCCAAGCCTTGCGTTCGCGTTGCCACATCGCAGCAAAAAGTTCGTTTGGATTTGTAGGATTTATTTCAAGATCGATGCATCCTGTTTTAGCATTTGGAGGAGCGAGTTGCTGCACCCAAGTTGTTCCACCATCTGAGGTAAAATAAACACCGCGTTCTGTATTATCGGTGTAGAGATGACCAAGCACTCCAACCCAAACTTTGTTCGGTTCCGTGGGATGAATAATTATTTTTCCAATATGATGAGATTCTGGAAGTCCGCAGTAGGTCCACGTTTTACCGAGGTTGTTTGTTTTAAAAATACCAACACCACTATAGCTAGATCGACTAGAATTGTTCTCACCTGTTCCCACCCAGATCGTATTGTTTTTCCAATCTACAGCGATGCATCCAATGGTCATGGCAGCAAGATCATCCATGATTGGTTCGAATGATGTGCCGTTATTATAAGTCACCCACAATCCACCAGAAGCATAGGCTACGAGGAAGTTTGTTTTATTGTTTGGATTCACTTGAATATCGACAACACGACCGCTCATCACCGTAGGACCAATGCTTCTAAGAGGAATGTTTTTGAAAGGAGAAACGGTAGCATTTCTTTTTTCAAAACTAGCCATCCGCTCCACGCCAGAAGTAGGACCATTTTCAATAGGTTGTTTCTTTTTTCCTTTTTGTCCAAAGACAGTGAAAGAAAGTAGGAGCAGGGCGAGGGTGATGAGGTGACGCATACTATGGCTGTGGGCTAATGGTTGATGGATGAGGTGAAAACAAGTTTGAAGTTTGAAGTTTGAAGTGAAAAATCAAGTTTGAAGTTTGATGTTTTAGCTTAAAGCCTAAGGTTTATAGCTTACAGCTTACAGCGCGATAAAATTAGTCAAAATGGTTTTTATACTTCAAACTTCACACTTCAAACCTCATACTTCGTATGCCTCACACTTCAAACCTCCCCGCATCCCTAGTCGTGTTCTTTTCTAGGTTTTTTTCGAAGGCTTCGGTTAGGTTGATGCCTGTTTGGTTTGCTAGGCAGAGGAGAACCCATAGTACGTCGGCCATTTCGTCGCCGAGGTCCTTGTTTTTGTCACTTTCTTTCTCAGTTTGCTCTCCATATCGACGAGCCATGATTCGAGCTACTTCGCCAACTTCTTCGGTGAGAATAGCCATATTTGTTAGCTCACTGAAATAGCGAACTCCATAGGTGCGAATCCAATTATCTACTGTCTTTTGTGCTTGATCTATAGTCATTTACGTGGTTTTTATAAGTAATAGGTCTTGGAGAACAACTGCCGTTTGTTATACTCTTATTTGTGTTCGTCGAAGATAATGTGGATTTAGTGTAACAAATAAGGGGTATTTAACAGTAAAAGAGGGGTTTTAAGAGTAAATTTGTATTAACTGCCTGATATAAAAAACAACCTTCATTCTCAATAGTTTGTCTATTGAATGTTGGATTTTGAGCTATGAAATTATTAAAATATTCTTCTTTCGCTTTGGTGTTGATGTTAGCGACATTAACAACTAGTGCTACCAATATTGTGGGGTCATTCGCCGCGCCTGTTGCTGTGGATGATGAAGCCTATGGACCGGAGGACAATGTCATCACAGGTGATGTATCTGACAATGATAGTGATCCTGATGGTGGTGTATTGACCTATTCGGTTGTTTCAGGGCCTGCGCTCGGCACCTTTGTTTTGAATTCAAATGGAACTTTTACCTACACCCCGCAAGCGGAGTTTGTTGGTTTTCAATATGTGACTTATCAAGTGTGTGATCCCGGTGGATTATGCGATCAAGGAGTGTTGGAATTGGCACTCACATTCGTGAATGATTTACCTGTTGTTTTCGATGATGTTTTTTACGGGCAATTGAATAGTTCACTAACTGGAAGTGTAAATGCGAATGATGTGGACTTAGATATCGAGCCGATATTTACTACAGTATTATTAGCTCCTTCCGTTGGATCGCTGACCTTAGCTATCAACGGAAACTTTACGTATATCCCACCAGCGAATTATACGGGCACCGTCACATTTATGTATCAAGGTTGCGATCCATGTGGAGCATGTGACCAGGGTTTGGTGACTTTGTATATCACTCAGCCAAACGTTGGTCCTACTGCAAACGACGATGATTCTTTTACCTCTGAAGATGGTTCTGTTTCTGGCTCTGTTGCAGGAAATGATTCTGATCCGGAAAGTATGCCATTGGTGTATTCATTGATGATGGGAGCTTTGCACGGAGATCTAACTTTTAATGCAAATGGCTCTTACAGCTATTCTCCTGATTTGAATTGGCACGGGTTCGAAATTATTCAATATCAAGTTTGCGACCCTTATGGTGCTTGCGATCAGGCATCACTAACTATCGAAGTTCTTTTTGTGAATGATCCACCAATCTTGGTCGATGATTCATTTACCGGAAACGAAGATGTGGCAATTAGTGGAAACGTATTTTCGAATGATATCGAGTACGATGATGAAATGTTGCTTTACCAAGTAATTGGAGGC
>JBJOKO010000272.1:0-4160 GCA_046046035.1 Bacteroidota bacterium
TGATTTATCAATTACCGTATCTCGATATATGACAGGCAACACAAGTTCTGAAACATACTTAATGTTTCGGTCTTTCAATTCTAGCCGCAGACAGCTGGCATAGGTGGATTCAAGCAGTCCGGGCCCTAGGGCCTTGTGAACACAAATAGCCGCATTGATAATTGCGTAAGTAATCTCGTTTTCAGTTTTCATGAAACAAGATTATTAAATGAAATTTTTAAATGAAGTCGATTTCGAAAAAAAGGAAATTTCTCAGTGATCTCTGTGAAACTCCTAAACCTTTAGTTTGCTTTCTAATAATTTTAGAGAATAATTCACTTCCACAAGAAACAAGGGGAATCATTCCAAAACATAGGTGTAGAGACCTAAACAGAGATTATGACCCTTGTTTCTAAGAGTGAAAGGACAAAATAGAAATTCAGGCTGAGGGCCTATTATCAAGGTATTTGTCAAAGCACTCCGGGTGGAAGCAAATAATTTTACAATGGAACAAAAGTATTTTATCGGTATCGATATTTCCAAAAAGAAAATCGATGTAGCAATCATTTTATCAGATTACCAAGTTGTATTTGAGAAAATCGTTGTAAACAAGGACAAGAACATCACTTCATTCTTTAAAGGATTAATAAGAAAATTGAAATGCTCTTCTTCGGAAATTCTTGTTTGTTGCGAAACAACTGGGATTTACAACAAACCATTAGCCCGTGTTTGCATTGAACTAAACATAGACTTATGGATTGAGCATGCCCTCAAAATTAAGTTTGCTTCCTCGGATTTGAGAGGCAAATCAGATCGTAAGGATGCAATGCGTATCGCTGAATATTGTGTTAGATATCAAGACAGAAAACAATTGTATGAATGCCCTTCTGTTGCTATAGAAGAGCTTGACACATTGTGTAAAGTTCGAGAGACTTTGTTGGCTAATAAAGTGGGAATCGAAAATCAATTGAGAGAAGCCAAATCGCATGACACTAGAAAATTTCAGCAGTTAAAAGAGCTCTTCAATAGACAACTTAAATCGCTTGAAAAAGATCTACGAGAGTTGGAGCTGAAAATTGAAGAAAAACTCCTAGAGAACAATGAAATGAGGTCAAATGTGGAACTAATTAAAAGTGTTCCAGGAGTAGGGAAACGAACCGCAATACAGATGGTAATTTTAACCAATAACTTCAGAGACTTCACTTCTGCGAAGCACTTGGCTTGCTACGCAGGTGTTGTGCCTTTCACCAATGAGTCAGGGACAATAAAAAAGAAACCCAGGATCTCCAAAAAAGCCAATTTGAAGTTAAAAACATTATTACATCTCTCTGCTATGGCCGCCACCAGATCAAAAACAGAGCTCAAACAATATTTTATAAGAAAAGTATCCGAAGGCAAAAACAAAATGTCGGTTATTAATGCAATACGCAACAAACTTGTGCATAGAATCTGGGCAGTAATCGAAAGGCAGACTCCGTATGTGTGTCAAGAAAATTTTCTAACAAATTAAGAAAAACACTTGACTTTAAACATAGAAATCTCTGTGGTAAAATATCCAAACTATAAAAATTCAGGAATCAGAAATCCGGAATTCGGAATCTGAAATCTCTGTGGATCTTCTTTTCTCTGTGTTCTCTGCGGTAAAATAGCCTAACTCTTCAATTAAGCAATCAAAAATCAAAAATTACCCATTCGAAGCTCAGGTACCGAAAATCAAAAATTTTGTATAGTTTTAGCGCTGAAAATAACTATATGAAAAAGCTACTATCTCTTGTTTGTCTATTGACTCTCTCTTTTATTTCCAACGCTAACAATCAAAAACCCCTTGACGCAGGTGAACATTTTGCCGATATTAATGGGATTAAAATGCACTACTATGTGGGTGGTAGTGGTCCTGTTTGTTTGTTTCCTACTCCTGGATGGGGGCCATCTATTGAGATTTATAAATCAAGTTTGAAATCATTCGAGAATTACTTCACTATGGTGTGGTACGATACACGCATTTCTGGACAAAGCACCGGTCCAGATGATCCAACCAAGTATTCTAGTCTAGACTTCATGAATGATATGGACAGTCTGCGTTCCTATTTGAATCAACCGAAAGTTTGGATCATGGGTCATTCAATGGGAGGATTTCAAGTATTGAATTATGGCATTCACCACAATGATAAGCTGAATGGAATTGTTGCCTTTGGAGCTTTCGCAGGAGCAGATAGCTTGTACAATGCGGAATATTATAACATGATCATGAAGCGCCAAGATCAGCCTTATTTTGAAAAAGGTGCCAACATGCTGCTAGGAAGAGATACCACTATGTATAGCTTAAACGAGGGGATGCAGTACATTTTTCCGTTCTACTTTCATGATGTAAATAAAATAGAAGACTTTATGAAATTAGGTGATGCATCGCTCAGTGAAAAGGCTACCACGTATACTGTGGCTTCGGGTTTTGGAACAGAGTATCTATTTTCTCAATTGAATAAAATCAATGTTCCAACTCTCATAGTAGTCGGCGACGATGATTTTATCTGTGATAAAGTTTCACAAGCAGATAGAATAGCCAAGGGCATCACCAAGTCCGACGAAATCGTTATCAAAGATGCAGGCCATTTCGCATGGATAGAACAACCCACACAATTCTTTGCAGATGTGGAGGCGTGGCTGAAGAAGAATTTTTGATTTTTTATTTTTTATTTTTGATTTAAATTTTGGATTTATGATTTGCTAACCTCTCTGTTGATCTCTGTGGATCTCCTTAAACTCTGTGGTAAATTAGCCTATCTCACAAATAAAAAATCAAAAATCAAAAATTGTATCTCTTGACCATCCCATTTGAACCAATCTTATTTGGTATTAAAGTAAATGTGCATCTGATTCTAGAGTACTTGGCCTTCTTTATTGCCTTTCGTTATTATGTATTTCTTAGAAAGTCATCATCAGATCATATCACTAAATCGAATCGACTCTCTATTATCCTCGGGGCGATAATTGGCGCTTATTTCGGTTCTAGATTGATGGGCTATTTGGAAAATCCTGTTTCTCTTAATGCCCAGAATATTATTCAATTTCTCAATTCCAAAACAATCATGGGCGGATTGTTTGGTGGACTCATAGGAGTTGAAATAGCCAAGAAGATAATTGGCGAAAAACAATCTTCCGGCGATCTATTCACCTTTCCAATCATCGTAGGAATTATCATTGGTAGAATCGGTTGTTTCCTCACGGGGATAAATGAGTTCACATATGGAGAGGAAACCAGCTTTTTCACGGGAATGGACTTAGGTGATGGATTAATGCGTCATCCCATTGCGTTGTATGAAATCCTTTTCTTGACAACGCTTTTTATCTTTTTCAAAAGCGTTAATTTCTACAAAAAAGAAAGTGGTCTTTTGTTTAAAGCGTTTATGTTGTCCTACTTTGGTTTCAGATTTCTAATTGAATTCATAAAACCGAATGTATTCGTTGTCGGTGGACTCAGCAGTATTCAATGGCTATGCGTAGTTTGTTGGATATATTACAGTTCGACGATTATTAAACTGATTAAAAATGCTTACTAGAAAATATACGTATTACGACTACACGATTAGTCTGTGTCCAGAATGTCTGAAACGGATCGATGCGAAAGTCGTTTTCGAAGATGAAAAGGTTTATATGCTGAAACGATGTCCAGAGCATGGAAATTCCAAAGTTCTGATCGCCGATGACATTGCGTATTACAAGAACATTCGCAATTACAACAAACCATCAGAAACGCCTTATACATTCAATACCAAAACACATTATGGCTGTCCTTATGATTGCGGACTATGTCCTGATCATGAGCAGCATTCTTGTTTGACTATTATAGAAATCACTGATCGCTGCAATCTTACTTGTCCAACTTGTTATGCTGGTTCTTCGCCCACATACGGCAGGCATAGGACTTTGGACGAAGTGAAGAAGATGTTGGACACAATAGTGGCTAATGAAAAAGAGCCCGATGTGGTTCAAATAAGTGGGGGAGAACCCACATTACATCCTCAGTTCTTTGAGATATTGGACTATGCAAAATCGTTGCCTATCAAGCATCTCATGGTGAATACAAATGGGATTGAAATAGCAAAGGATTTTGAATTTGCAAAGAGATTGAAGACCTATTCTCCAGATTTTGAAATCTATTTGCAATTTGATTCATTTAAAGA
>JBJOKO010000273.1:0-4151 GCA_046046035.1 Bacteroidota bacterium
TTCCCAAAAGAAAAAATCGTTTTAACAGGAAATCCTGTTCGTGCCGAAGTCACACAAATTCAAAACAAAAAAGTAGAAGCATTCAATCACTTCGATTTGAATTCTGATAAGCCTGTATTGCTTGTTATCGGTGGAAGCCTTGGTGCATTGACAATCAATAAAGCCATTGAGAAATTTGCGGAAACACTCACCGCGAGCGGGCTTCAGATTATTTGGCAAACAGGAAAAAACTTCAAATCAGAAAGAGCGCATACACTTCCGGGAGTTCATGCTCACACATTTATTAAAGAAATGGACTTTGCTTATGCCGCAGCCGACATCATCGTTTCGAGAGCAGGTGCAATGTCGATTTCTGAATTGTGTTTGGTAAAAAAACCATGCATACTTGTTCCTTCACCTAATGTATCAGAGGACCATCAAACTAAAAATGCGATGGCTTTGGTGGATAAAGGCGCTGCAGTTTTGGTGCGTGATTCCGAAGCAATATTTAACCTCGAAAAGGTCATTCTAGAATTAAAGTCCAATCAGGATCTTTGTGCTTCAATGAGCAAAAACATAGCAGAATTGGGCCATCCAGACGCTGACCGCCAAATTGCGGCTCAGGTATTCAAAATATGTGGCAAATAGCGGGCATTGCTTAGCTTTGCTATATGAAGTTCGACCAATACGAAATCATTTACTTTCTCGGCATCGGCGGCATTGGAATGTCAGCCTTAGCGCGTTATTTCAATCATAACGGCAAAACCGTAATCGGTTACGACCGCACACATACTCCTCTCACTTCCGAATTAGAGATGGAAGGCATTGCAGTGCATTACGATGACACCATTCTAGAAATTCCGCAAATCATAAAACTCACGCCGCAAGAAAAAATACTTGTGGTTTACACTCCCGCTATTCCTAAAGATAGCAACGAGCGCATTTGGTTTGAGACCAATGGTTTTGTGATGAAAAAGAGAAGTGAAGTATTGGGAATGATCACACGTACTTCACCTACCATTGCCATTGCAGGTACACATGGCAAGACGACTACAAGTTCTCTTACAGCGCATCTCTTCAAAGCTGCAGGACAAAACTGCAATGCATTTCTTGGTGGTATAACAGTTAACTACGAAACGAATTTATTACTTGGAGAAATTACAGATTGGACAGTAGTAGAGGCCGACGAATTCGACCGCTCGTTCTTGACATTGAGTCCGAAATTATCTGTGATCACATCAATGGATGCTGATCATTTGGATATCTATGGCGATGCATCACATGTATCAGAAGGCTTTCAAATGTTCGCTGGTAAATTGCAAGAAGGCGGAAGCATTGTAGTGAAGAAAGGCTTGGATATTTCGGCAAAACATTTAGCTGCGAATACCACCAAGTATGAATATAGCGTGAATGAAGAATCTGATTTTTACGCCACCAATATTCGCATTGAAAATAGACAGTACACTTTTGATTTAAACACACCATTCGGAAAGTTGACCAACCTAGCAGTTGGTTTACCTGGTCGTCACAATGTAGAGAATGCGATTGCGGCATGTGCTATGGCATTATTAGCTGGAATGAAGTTGGAAGAAGTGCGTGAAGGACTTGCTTCATTTCGTGGTGTGCACAGAAGATTTGAATACATTATTCGTAATGAAGAACTCACCTTCATCGATGACTACGCGCACCATCCAGAAGAGTTGCGTGCTTGCATCAGCAGCGTGAAAGAGCTTTATCCAGATAAAAAAATAGTTGGAATATTCCAGCCACATTTATTTACGCGAACAAGAGATTTCGCCGAAGAATTTTCAAAGAGTTTATCACTTCTAGACGTTGCGATCTTGTTGCCTATCTATCCAGCAAGAGAGTTGCCAATAGAAGGTGTTACAAGTGAAATGTTGTTGGAGAAAATTACAAGTCCACAAAAGCACATACTTCAAAAAAGTGAAGTTCTACCCTATCTCGAATCAAATAAACCCGAGGTACTCTTGACCTTAGGAGCAGGCGATATCGACGCGATGGTAATCCCGATCAAACAAGCCCTAACCGGTGACTAGTTACTGGTTACTGGTTACTAGATACTGATTACTGGATACTGATTACATTTGGGTACATTTGGTTTCACTTGTGTGCATTTGTTTCCACTTTCCCAACACCCCCCGAACCCACGAACCCACGAACCCACTACCATGTCCATCCCCGAATACAACCTATCACAAACGCCATCAGATCTATCGATATGCGATGCTTTGGGCGTAATTATAAACTCTGTGCTTACATCTGCTGAAAGCAAAATTTGGCATAGACATCCTGTTTGGTTCTTGGATGGAAATCCTATTGTTGGATATAGCAAAGAAAAGAAAGGCATTCGTCTTATGTTTTGGAGTGGAGCAGATTTCGAGGAGTCTGGATTGAATGTGGTAGGAGCAAAATTCAAAGACGCTTCTATATTTTACAATAGCGTTGATGAAATCAATCAAGAAGATTTAGAGCGTTGGCTGCACAAGTCACAGAAGATTCAATGGGACTACAAAAATATTGTCAAGCGGAAGGGGAAGTTGGAGCGACTAACGACGGGTGACTGACGACTGGTGACGGGTGACTAGTGACAGGTGACTAGTGACAAAAACTACATTATTTCAACCACGATATAATTTGCAACTCCAATGGGCGAATGAGAAATCAGTGTTTCTTCATTTCGAAATAGATAAATAACTAGTCGATCTTCCGTATTCTAATTCTTCTCTTGTATGAACTGGCAAATACTAAAGACACTCTCTCTAGCGCTCACAACATGTTTGGTTGTAGCGTGCATTCCATCTAACAGAGTAATTGATTCGAAAAAAGATTGTAGTTCAATTAGCGACAAGAAAGTACTATTGGATATTGCAAATGGTATAATTGCCAAGCACGACAATCCGGAAATTTGGAACCTCACAGATCCTGACACTGCTTTCTTTTTTTCTACAGAAAATTATTTTACCGATCCAAATACAAAAACAACGTTAGTTGAACTTGGCGGATCTGCAGGCAGTTCATCTGGGACCGCGGATCATTTATTAATGCTATTTTCTTGCACAGACACATTAAAACTATTGTGGTTAGGTCAAAGTGGTCCAATTGATCAAACTAACATTATGGATCTAAATGGAGATGGTATAATGGAAATTATGTGCACCTCCTTCATGATATGGATGGGCGAATGTGCTGATCTTTTTTATATTTTCAATTTCAAAGGCGGCAAGGAAAATCTCCTGTTCAGAAAACGTTCCGTGTCCTTCATTGATTGTGGAATCGAACTTTCAAACACTCAATTTGATGTAGGTGACACTCTTGAAAACACATTCAACTGTTCATTGGAAAAATTAAATGATAGAGAGTATTTCATCAAGCAAATACAAACAACAAAGATTCATAATGGGGGAAATACAGAAGAAGAAATAATAAAGAATGCCAAAACCACTACCGATTCAGTCAACATTGCATTGAAAAAAGAATAGTTTTCTTGTCAAAAGAAACTGTCCCTTTCATTGAATCCAATAATACTTCTTCGTATCTTTTCATTACCAAGATGAACAACAGATACTATTTACCCCTTTATATAATACTCTTAGGAGTATTAATTGGATGCTCAGGCAAGTCGGAACTTCCTATCGAAACAGTGGATGACCGGATTATTCTACATCGCATTACACACCCTGAGTTAATCCGTAAATATGGAATCAAATCGCTTGAAGTAGAAAACTGTCTTTATGAAAGTCATTGTTTCCACACCACTTATACTTTCAATAGTTGCGGTGAAATCGAAGATTACTATCCTCCAATGACAGGTGCTTGCTGGCATTACGAATACGATGAAAATTGCCGGCTCATTTCAATCATGGCCAAAGATTTTCGTTATTCCAAATACGTTTACTTAGAAAATGACATCGTGCAAGAAGAAATTCATCATGTTGAACAAGACTCCATTCTGGAATTGACTTATATATATCAATTCAAAGAAATCAAACTGCCCGGTGCTTTTGAGCCTTTTGTATTAGCCCTTGAGCCAAAAATCGATACTATAAACAACCTTTCATTCCCTTGTGGAATAGAATATCCAGGTCGAAATACAATGGTATATTCTTACCTCGATAATGGACTAATCCAATCAATTCAATACTACGACAACA
>JBJOKO010000274.1:0-4143 GCA_046046035.1 Bacteroidota bacterium
CACAGGACAAACACTACATGTTTGTGGTGGTATGTTGATGTAATGCAACTATGACAATACTTACAGAATACCCAAAGTGGTTTATCCTGCTTTGTTTACTAGCCGCCGCAGTATACGCGGGGGCTTTGTATTTCAGAGATAAATTCAACCGCACATATGGCAATCGCTTGGCGACTGTCCTGGGTATTTTGCGTTTTGTTGCAGTGGCGACCTTGGCCTTTTTCGTACTTAAGCCTTTGATCAAAACAATCAAACGCGATGTCGAAAAACCAATCATCGTTATTGCACAAGACAATTCTGAATCGCTTACTATTTCTGGTGATTCAGGACTATACAAAGGGTCATATCTCGAAAGTCTAAAAGCACTTCAACAAGAACTTGGTGAAGACTATGATGTAAAAGGATATTCTTTTGGAAGCGCTGTTCATGAAGGACTAGACAGCATTACTTATTCAGAAAAACAAACTGATTTTTCTAATCTACTTGAAGAAATAAATACGCGCTACAGCGGAAGAAATCTCGGAGCAATTATCATAGGTTCGGATGGTTTGTACAATAAGGGCAGTAATCCAATTTACTCTTACAGCAAATTGAACGCTCCTATTTACACGATTGCTCTAGGCGATACCACCGTTCATCGTGATGTGTTGTTGTCTGAAGTAGCTGCGAATAGACTAGCGTATCTGCACAATCGTTTTCCAATCAGCATAACAGTTGAAGGAAGAAAAGCAAGTGGTGAAACTGTTCAGTTAACTGTCACACACAAAGGCAATGTGGTTTATTCAGAAAATATCACATTCACAGGAGAACGTTTTTTCAAAACAGTAGAACTCACTCAAGAAGCCACCACTGTAGGACTTCAGAAGTACACAGTAGCGGTTAGTTCTATCAGCAACGAGATAACACTTTCAAATAATAGACATGATGTATTTATTGATGTTCTTGATAGTCGTCAAAAAGTATTGATACTCGCAAGCGCACCTCATCCCGACATCAATGCTCTTGGTTCATCACTATCAGAGAATGATAGCTACTCAGTTGAAACCAAATTGGCGAATGAGTTTAATGGAAATTTGAACGAATACAACCTTGTTATTTTTCATCAATTGCCTGCACTTGGCGGTATTGGCTTAACACAAGTAAGAAATACCTTGGATGCAAAAATTCCTTCCTTATTTGTTTGGGGAGCGAACACAGACTTCCGTGCTTTCAATGATTTACAATTAGGCTTCTCTCTTGGAGATTATCGCAATGCCAATACAGACATCAATGGCGCTGTATCAGATGGATTCACCTTATTCCAACTTCAGCCCAACACCATCGAAATGGTTCGCTCAATGCCGCCATTAGCGGTGCCATTTGGCGACTTTCAATACAGTTCTGGCATCAATACATTCGTGAGACAACAAGTAGGTCAAATTGCCACAACAAAACCACTTATCGCATTCAACAAAGCAAATGATAACAAAGTTGGTTTGATCGCTGGCGAAGGATTGTGGAGATGGAGAATAAATTCATTCAGACAATTTGAATCACACGAAGCATTTAATGAACTCACTACAAAAGTGGTTCAGTATCTCGCTGCGAAAGAAGACAAATCATTATTTAGAGTGAATGGCGCGAAAGATTTTGCGGAAAATACTCCCATTATTTTCGATGCAGAGCTATACAATGCCTCTTACGAACCTATTGCTGACAAAGACATTCAGATGGTTATTCGCAATGAAGAAGGCGCTGAATTCAACTATTCATTCTCTCCTTCTAATGGTCGTTACAAATTGAATGCAGGTAGTCTTCCAGTAGGAAATTACTCATACACTGCAAGCACGTTAAGCGAAGGACAAACACTAAAAGAAACAGGTGAGTTTAGCGTGAGTGCATTGCAATTAGAATTGACAAACACGATTGCTGATCATAGATTACTAAGTCAAGCTGCTATTGAAAATGGCGGTGAAATGGTATATCCAAATGCAGTATCAAGTCTTGCAGAAAAGATAAAGAGTCGTCAAGATATTGTTTCTGTTTCTTACGAAAATAAACAGCTCAACGACCTCATCAATTTCCGTTGGATACTAGCACTCATCATCGGGCTTCTATCACTTGAGTGGCTACTGAGAAAGCGAGCGGGAACTTATTGAAGTTTGAAGTATGAGGGTTGAAGTTTGAAGTAAAACCATCTCAAACTTCACTCCTCAAACTTCATACTTCACACTTCACACTTCACACTTCATACATCACACTTCATACATCACACTTCATACATCACACTTCAAACTTCAAACTTTTCAGTGTTTGAAGAAGTAGTACACCAGCTTTAGGTATTCGTTGTTTGTGATCACTAAGCCTTCTTCGGATTTCCACCAATTGTTTGGATCAAAATCTTCGCTGGGGGCGCTGTGGAATAAAATTGTGATTCCGTTTTCTTCGAAAAGTTCTTGAAACACCCTTCTGACGCGGCGAAGATGATAGCTGCTAGAGATAATAGAAATCTTATGGATATTGTTATTTTTACAATAAGTCAGTGCTTCTTGAGCCTCTTCAAAAGTAGAAGTGCCTTTCGCCATTACAATAATATTGTCAGCAGGCACACCTCTTCGAATCATGAAAAGTTTGGTTAACTCAGCCTCATACATTGTTGTATCAAGGGCGGTTATTTGAAGCGGTTGATTACCTCCAGTAGTGATGAATTTTTGGTTGGGAAACAACTTTGAAATTTCGATTGCAGCTAAGCCTCTTTCAAAACTATTTCCTCCAAGAACAAAAGCCATTTCTGTTTCTTGTAATTCATCTTCAGCGACAAGATAGTTACCAAACCCTCGTAAAATGGGGTTTCTAAAGAGAAATAGAATTACAAAAAACAACAACCAGTATGTTGTTTTTCTCACCCATTTTTTATCCCAGTATTTTTTCATTCTACAATTTTAAACTGCCTTCACCCAAGGAGCGAGGTATGATTTTAAATCTAAATTCTCGCGGCAGAAACCAATCTTAGCAAGTGCGTTTTTTGCATTCACCAGACTATTCCATTCCACTTCATAACCATTGTTCCAAATAGTATCTTCGAGCCAAGCGCTTGCTTCTTTTTCGTTCATATCAAAACGCGAAGTGAGTTTGCGGATACTTTGAGGATTTTGTTTGAAATCGATGCATTCAGGAATCATCATGTCTAGAGTTCCTTTGATGAGTTCTCCTTTCTCTTCCAACGCTTGAGCGCTAGCGACAATCAGGAATCCTGACCATGGTGCATGGAATTGACCTATTTCGCGCAGTTGTCCTGTCTTCACGAAAGGACGCGTCATAAATTTCTCCCAATAAAACACATCACTTTGCAAAGCTTCAAGAGAATCGAGCGCACCGTGAAGACTGTTTACGATTACAAAATTATTTTCAGGAATAGCGATTTCGCGTTGGTCGGCATGAATCATTGCCATCAAATGAGAACCGCTTCCAAAGCGGGATACAGCGTAATTGAGTTCTTGTTGTTGACGCAGTTCATGCAAACTATTTTGAACTCCGGTATAGATCCCCCAAACAAGAGGCGATTGAATATACGTGCGAACAATACCAGCCTCGAGCCCAGCATTGATAGCAGATACGAATCCTTCGGTAAGAAGAATGGCCATATCAAGGTCGCCACGCTTAAGAGCTGCCGTCATAGCGCCTGTTCCACCAGCATAGAAAGTCCATTCAAGCGGAATTTCGGCTCTATCAAAAAGTCCTTTTTCGAGGGCAAGTTGCCAAGGCAGATTGAAGTGTTCCGGCACCCCGCCGATTTTCAAGGGATTCATAAGACAAAGATAGTAACGCTGGGGGTGGGTTTGCACTCTCTCTGGATCTACTACTGCCCAGCGGTTTACGTCGCTAGCGCTCCGATGTACGCTGGTGGAGTATTTGGCCTCTTGCTCATCCTTGAGCTGCCAGCGGTGTAAGTCGCTAACGCTCCAATGTACGCTGGGGGAGTATTCAGCTACTTGTGCAGCCATGCTGCGCCAGCGGTGTACGTCGCTAGCGCTCCGATGTGCGCTGCTAGGGCTCTGATGTACTTCGCTTTTCTCAGCAAAAAGCTCACTTATCGAATACTCAAATAACAAATACAAGTCTTCATATATGCGCATAACAACCAATGAAATATATGAAGCATTT
>JBJOKO010000275.1:0-4130 GCA_046046035.1 Bacteroidota bacterium
AAAGAAAATGATGATGTGGTTGATCATTTTCGCACTAGTTATGTTGTTCGCGGGGATTACAAGTGCCATGATCGTAATGAATGGTTCTATGACATGGCTAAAGATTGTTCCGCCAACGGGACTTTGGATTTCGAATATTGTCATAGTTGCCTCGAGTATTACGATGATTCTAGGGGTGAATGCCGTGAAAAAGGGCAACTCTTCATTGGGTACAACTATGGTATTTATCACATTGTTATTGGGGCTGGTTTTCACGTATACCCAAAATATGGGCTGGAAGCATTTATCTGCAATGGGTATGGGCTCGTCTCAATCTATGAATGATAAAGGTTTGACCGTTACTAGTTGGAAATCCCTCGATCGTCTATCAGGTGTTTATGGACAAGACTACTACATTACGTTCAGAGGTGAAAAGCTTGATAAGATTGATAATGAATATTATAGTCCAGCCGATACAGGTCGTTTGAAACCATTGGGAGCTGAAGTAAATGGCAAATTCAATGCAGCTGCAGCTTTGCTTGCTGTGTTAATTTACATTCATATATTCCACTTGTTTTTTGGACTTATCTATTTGGTGGTTAATATCGTGAGATTGAAAAAGGGTACAATAAATCAGAATAATTGGATCAGTTTACATGCAAATGGCATGTATTGGCACTTCATGGGGATTCTGTGGTTGTACCTTTTTGCATTTACTTTTTATATTTACTAATTGTGAAGTGCTGATTTACAGCACAAACGACTGAGTAGAGAGAAAATCTCTTGTTTAGAGTGGATATTTTTTATTAATAAGCTTTAACATTTAGTTTTTCTAAACTAAACTTGCGCTCAAATTTCGAGAACCATTATGTCAGGACACGCAAATCCAATTAGCAAAGAAGAACTTTGGGGTGGTGGACAGTCTCCCTTTAGTATTTCCTACGGAAAAATGATGATGTGGTACTTCCTAGTATCAGATGCATTGACATTCGGAGGTCTTCTAACAGCATACGGCTTTTTCCGCCATTCAGCCACTGAGCCTTGGCCAGTCGGCGAACAAGTATTCGAGGCTCTGCCTGGCTTACACGGAAGCTACCCATTGATGTACGTTGCATTGATGACGTTCATTCTTATCATTTCTTCGGTTACTATGGTATTGGCTGTTGAAGCTGGTCACCGTATGGACAAGAAGGGAGTGGTAAAATGGTTGGGACTTACCATTATTGGTGGTTTCTTCTTCTTGGGTTCTCAAGCTTGGGAGTGGTCTCACTTTATCCACGGTTCTGGTGGTGCATTTGAAATTTCTAACCCAATTACTGTAAAAGCTCAAAATGCTGACGGTGAAATGTTCGACATGAGCCTTCCTGCAGGTACTTGGGTACACATGGAATCTGAATTTGGTCATGCTTATGAGCATGCTCTAGAAGGTGGTCATGCAGCTACCGCTGATGCACATGGTGCACACGGAGATGCTCATGCTGCTGGACACGGAGATGCTCACGCAGCAGAAGCTCACGCTGATGCTTCTTCAATGGTTCCTGAAAGACTTATCTTGAACAAATACACTTTGGCTCATGAAGGTGATAAAGACCTTCGTCAAATGGTAGTTTCTGGTGAGGACGCTAAAAAACTGTGGGCGAATAAAGCAGCTAACACAGAAGTTTTTGGTGCTAACCTGAGCAAAAATGAATATGCTATTCAACAACAATATGCAGATTTCTTCTTCTTCGTAACTGGTTTCCACGGATTCCACGTATTCTCAGGAGTTGTAATCAATATTATCATTTGGTTGATGGCTATTAAGGGTGTGTTCGAACGTAGAGGTCACTATGAAATGATCGAGAAAATTGGTCTTTACTGGCACTTTGTCGATCTAGTATGGGTATTCGTATTCACATTCTTCTACCTAGTTTAATAACACCTTCTTTAACAGATAAAAAAATTGAGTCATGGAAAGAGACGATTTGATTGTAAACGATAGCTATTCTGTAAATGCTCGTCACTCTGAAGAGGAAGGCAAGAAGCTTCGTAAGAAAATATATGCTGTAACAGCGTTACTTACAGTGATTACTATCATTGAAGTATTTATGGGTGTGGCTTTCAAAAGAAATGGCACTGCGACATGGGAAATCATCAAAGTGTCGTTCTTGGCTCTTACCATTTTCAAAGCTGCATACATTGTGTTGTCATTTATGCACTTAGGTGACGAGAGAAGAAACTTGAAATATGTAGTTCTTCTTCCTTACGCTTTGTTCATCTTGTATTTGATTTTCATTGCCCTTACAGAGGGAATTGGTCATCATGATACCTTCAACTCATTTGGTTGATTTAAAGAATGTCAAAAAAAATAAATTGGAAAAAGTATATCGGTGTTATCGGTATACTTTTTTTGTTTCCGCTAGCTTGGGTTTTGTTCTTTGCTTTAGGCAGCGAACATCATTTTAACACCCTTCAGTATTACGGTCCAGAGTCAACTGAGCCTCAGGCACATTCGGATTATACTTTGCCTGATTTTGTATTTGAAAATCAGGAAGGAAAAGCTTTTTCTTCAGATTCTTTAAAAGGGAAGATTTGGATTGCTTCGTTTTATTCAATGGATGATCCTCATTTGCCAGAAATTACAGAGAGATTATTGAATATCAATTGGCGCTACCGCGACGAACCAGATGTTTACATCATTTGTTTCAGTACTAATCCGGAGAAAGATATTCCTGCTTTGACAGTGCCTTATGTCAATCAGAATACACGCTATAATTCATTTCCAGGTAAGTGGCAGTTTCTGCGCGGAGATAAGGTGGCAATGGATAGTTTTTTGAGAAACGGCTTTTTTGTTGAAGATCTTAGGAACGAGTCTATTTTTAGATTGGTCGATGATAAGGGTCATATTCGCGCTCTTTATGGAAATACCGAATTTCACATGAAGAATGCTGCCGAAGACATAGCTTTGTTGAAGAAAGAGATCGATTTATCGCGTTATAAAGAAAGAAAGAAGAATGAAAAATCTGAGTAAGATTTGGGTTTCTATGTTGTTGGCGGGAACTGCTATCGCGGCCTGCAATTCGTCTGTGGGTGAAAAGCCAAGTGAAGTAAGCAATGAGATGAAAGTGCTACCCTTTATCGGAGAGCACGATGTGGAATTCGTGAAGAAGGCGAATGGCGAGATTATTCCTGATACTGTCTATTATACTATACCAAAGTTTTCCTTTGTCAATCAAGACGGCAAAGAGATATCTCACCGAGATTATGAAGGAAAAGTATTTGTAGCTGATTTCTTTTTTACTACATGTCCTAGTATTTGTCCTATGTTAAGTAGTCAAATGTCGCGTCTGCAGGCATTGACCAAGAAAGAATCTCTTCAAAATGATGTGATGTTTTTGTCTCATACAGTTGATCCAGAGCATGACTTACCAGACACCTTGAAGAAGTATGGTTCCGATTTGGGGGCTGATTTTTCAAATTGGAATTTTGTAACTGGAAGTGCAGAAGAAATTTATTGGCAAGCTGAGAATGGATATATGTTGACGGCATTTCCTTCGGACAGTGCCGAGGGTGGTTTTTTTCATACCGACAAGATTGCGTTGATCGACCGCCAAATGCATATTAGAGGTTTATATGATGGAACCTCAACAAAAGAAGTAGATAAGTTGTTTGAAGATTTGAAGTTATTAGTAAAGGAAAAGAAATGAGCAATAAGAATGCACTCACACCGAGTTTGGTAAAGAATGATAAGAAAGCAAAGACGCTTATTTATTTGGTGTCTGCTGTGGTATTTGTGGCTGTAGTGGCCCTCAAATACTTAAAATTAGAAGTTGATCTAGGATTTGATGTTCATCTGTTCGCAAAAGCAAATGCTACTATCAATGGTACCGTGGCAGTAACGCTTGTACTGGCATTGGTAGCGGTAAAAATGAAGAATTTTAAACTTCACAAGACAATGATGTTAGTGGCTATGGGGCTTTCAGTTTTGTTTTTGCTTTCTTATATAGCCTATCATCTGCTCACTGCAGAAACTCCGTTTCCGGCGGATGCTCCTGGTCGTGGCATGTATCTTTTGATCCTAGCAACACATATAATATTGGCAGGACTGATCCTCCCATTTATACTTTTTTCGGCTTATCGCGCACTTATAGGTGAATACCCAGAACACAAGA
>JBJOKO010000276.1:0-4126 GCA_046046035.1 Bacteroidota bacterium
GCACCGTCGCATACTTCTGCAGCACCAGGATTGATAGCACCGTTGGTATCATCACAATCTGTGTTGTTGCTCACAAAGCCAACTGGAGCAGTGCATGCAAGAACAGAAACCGCAGGATTACCATAAGTATCATTGTCCGCGTCGGCGTAGTAAGTGTTCTGAACACCCTCGTCGATTAAGGTGTTACAGTTGTTATCGTCGCCATCACAAACCTCTGTTTCACCAGGGTTGATATTGGCATCTGTATCATCACAATCTGTATTGTCACTTACATAACCTACAGGTGCAGTACATGCTAGTATTGTATTTGCAGGATCACCGTAAGTATCATTATCAGTATCTGCATAGAATGTAATGTTACCAGATTCATCAATTGCAATATCGCAGTCATTGTCTTGACCATCGCACAACTCAGGTGCACCTGGATAAACAGTATTATCAGCGTCATTACAGTCGGTGTTGTCTGACACATATCCTACAGGAACACTGCATGCTTGTATGGTATTGAATGGATCTCCATACGTATCAGAATCCGCATCCGCGTAGAAGGTGCTAAGAACACCTTCATCGATTTGGGTATCACAATCATTGTCTGCACCATCACAAACTTCAACTCCAGAAGTATTGATGGTAGGATCTGTATCATCGCAATCAGTATTGTTTAGAACAAAACCAACAGGTTGAGAACATGCTAAGGTTGAATTACCTGGATCACCGAATGTATCGTTATCCGCATCTGCGTAATATGTTGTTTGAACTCCTTCATCAATTTGAGTATCGCAATCATTATCAAAACCATCGCAAACCTCAACTGCACTTGTATTAATTGCAGGATTAGTATCATCGCAGTCGGTGCTGTTCAATACAAAACCTATAGGTTGAGAACACGCAAGGGTTGAATTTCCGGCATCACCAAAAGTGTCACCATCATTATCTGCATAATAAGTGGTTTGAACACCTTCATCGATTTGGGTATCACAATCATTGTCTGCGCCATCACAAACTTCTATTTCTCCAGGATTGATATTCGGATCTGTATCGTCGCAATCGTTGTTGTCAGAAACATAGCCTAGCGGCGCAGAGCACGCTTGGACTGTAGATATTGGGTTTCCATAAGTGTCACCATCATTATCTGCATAATATGTGATCAAAGCACCTTCATCAATTGCTAGGTCACAGTCGTTGTCTTGACCATCGCAAATTTCTGGAGCACCAGGATAAACAGTATTGTCATTATCATCACAGTCACCGTTGCATTGCGTGAATGTATCACCATCAACATCAAAACCTTCGTCGATGGCCAAGTCGCAGTCATTGTCAACGCCATCACAAACCTCAGTAGTTAGAGTAAAATCAATACTCACTTGATCAGTTGATGTAGGGCAAGGTGCATTTTCAATGGTCCATTCGAAAACATAAACGCCGCCGATTGTCACGTTAACCGAACTATTTGCGCTAGTAGCATCACCGAATGTTGCAACACCAGGACCGCTTATTTGAGTCCAATGAGAAGGTTGACCGCCAGCGTCATTTCCTGCAAGATTTGTTGAAAGCGCACAAACTGAATCGTCGGCTCCTGCATCAGCTACAAGTTGGTCATCAGTAAATGTGATTACAACTTGGTCGCTAGAGAAAGGACAAACACCATTGAATATAAGCCATTGCACAGTGTATGTACCCGTGATAAACACGTTCATGTCTGTGTTAGGATCGGTACTATTTCCAAACGCCACACCACCTGGTCCAGAAACTAGGAACCATGCGCCATTCCCATTGGTAGGCATATTTCCAGCCAGTGTAGCTGTAAGTCCGCAAACCAATTGATCAGAACCAGCATTTGAAGTTGTAGGTGGTGCATAGAAAATAATAGTTGCTTCATCAGTACTAACACAAGAACCATTTGTAATGGTCCATCTGAACGTATAAGAACCTTGGGCAGAAACAGTAACGAGAGTGTTTCTTTGATTAGCATTAGCAAATGAGGCAGTTCCCGCGCCTGTTACCAATGTCCATGTTCCAGTTCCAATAACAGGATTGTTTGCATTGAGTGCAACAGATAATCCGCAGTTTACTTGGTTCGGCCCGGCATTCGCTGTTGTGGGAGGAGTTGAAATTGTGACAGGAATTGTCTCGCTCAAAAATCCGCTCAAACCAGCACCAAATGTTTCGGTAGCTTGAATGGAGAGAGTCGTTGAGACAGCAATAGAGCCGGAAGTTAAATCGATGTTGCCACCTGTTCCAATGACAGGTGCTCCTGTTGGAGAAGCGCCATTGAATATTTGGTAGCTAACTCCGACTTCTGAATTGACAATTGTCAATGTGGCCGTAAGTGCCCCACAATTGGAAAGTGAGTTGGGCTGAATGTCCAAATTGAAGTTCGGAGGCAGTGCCACAAAACTACCGTTTGAGTTCGCTGCTTTTGCTTCAACGGAAAACATAGCAATAGCCAAAAGGCCTACCACTGCGAGGTTTCCTAGCGTCGAGAGAAAGCGCTTTGGGAATTTTAATTGTCTCAATTGCATCTCGTTATGTAATAGCTGGGGCCCAATTTTAACAAATTGCACCCATTTCAAAAATATCTTATCCGACCAATTTATATCCTAGTAAGTTAGGGCTTTTTATAAGAGATGTACACGAGGTTATTAACCAAATTTCTTTTTTAGGGGCATGAAATGCATTGGGGAGGGATGGAGCTCAAAATGATTTCGGATTCCAGATTTCGAATTTCTGATTCTCTCAAAACTCCATTCAGGAATCAGAAATCAGAAATTCGGAATTAGAAAGTAACTTTGGGCGGAGACGGACGTCCCTTTGGGGAACACTTTACTTTTATGCGACTTTCTACTCTATTGCTTTCGTTGGGATTTATAATGCTGAGTTTTATTAGCAAGGCAACTGCATTGACTGGAACTGTCCTGGACGAATCTAACAATGTCATTCCATTTGCAGTCCTAGAAGTAATCAATGAAGAGTATAAAGTCATGGCTGATTCTGAGGGAAAGTACAGCCTCAGTCTTTCTGTAGGAAAACATGAAATAAAAATTACAGCTCTGGGGTATTATGAGCTAATTACCACAGTTAAAATTCCGAATAGTAAAAAGACGACTAAGGACTTTATTCTTAAAGAAAATTCAAAAGAACTAGGAGCTATTGAAATACGTGCTAACTCTCGCGATCTCGCCAAAGAAGTGATGCAGCAAGCGATAGATAAGCGCAGTGAATATGAAAAGAAATATCGCGACCTTTCATTTGACATGTATGAGCGCATTTCTCTAAAACAAGAGGAACCAGATACAACTGAGTCCAAACCGGATTCAACTGGACAAGAACTAAGTTGGAGAGAGAAACCAAAGATTACACAACAGCGAAGCCTGATTGAATCATTCTCCAAAGTCGTTACTAAAGCGCCACGTCAATACAAGGAAAATATTCTTGCTTATCGCGATTATTCAGACGTGCGTGAATATAGCAACCTAAATGGAGGGATACAGATTGAACTTGGGGAGCCTGACATCACACCTCAACAAAACATGTATGCCGATCCATATCTATTCACTAGCAACTATGCTTTCCGAGAATTCGACATCAATAAATCCTTTGTAGAATTACCGGCCTTGTGCGAAAAGAATCTACTTTCCCCTATTGGTATTGGCGCATTCCTAAACTATAAGTTCGATGTAGAAGCGATTTCTTATAGAAAGAATAAAAAAATATACGTTATCAAGGTTACTCCTATATATAAAGTAGAACCTCTATTCTCTGGTACTATTACTATCGAGGATGAAAGTTTTGCTATTCTCGAGTATGACCTGTCAGTTAACCCGCTCTGCCTTTATTTCCATGAGTCTTTCAGAATACAACAAACAAATATAGAAGTAGAGCCAGGAGTATTCGTTGCAGAAAAAAGACAAGTTGACTATGTTATTCAGGATGGACGAAGAGTAAAGATCTACGGTGACCTAACTATCGAATACCAAAACATTCAGGTCAACCCATACTTGGATGATGTCATATTTACAGACGAAGTTCAGACCTACGATGAACTCGCCTTTGATAGAGATTCTATCTATTGGCAGCCATTGCGACAAGTTGAATTCAACGACTATGAAAAGCGTTACATACATCG
>JBJOKO010000277.1:0-4120 GCA_046046035.1 Bacteroidota bacterium
ACTTTGTGTTTTTTTTACAATAAGGTTGAACAATTTGATTGTTAGAGTGTTTCTTTGTGAAATACTCTATCTCCATGAAGAAAATCTATCATCTCGCTAATTGTGGTACTTGCCAGCAAATAATCGATGAATTTGGTGCTAAGGCTAAGGGTTTTGAAAAACAAGACATCAAAACTCAGAAGATCTCCCCTGCCCAGTTGGAAGAAATGAAAGCACTTGCCGGTAGTTATGAAGCTCTTTTCAGCCGCCGTGCACTAAAGTATAGAGAACTCGGATTGAACAATAAAACTCTTACAGAAGCTGAATACAAGAAGTTTATCCTAGATGAGTACACTTTCTTGAAGCGTCCTGTTATTATCAATGATGGTAAAATCTTTGTTGGTAACGCCCCTAAAATTGTTGCTGCTGCCAAAGCTTCAATGTAATCTGAAATGTACATTGGCCTTCCCAAATCTGGTCAATGAATTCAAATCTTAAGGCCCACTTTGCACTCAGTGCAGTTGCGCTCATCTATGGTGCCAACTACATTATTGCCAAAACTGTAATGCCCGATCCCATTGGGCCGAATAGTTTTATTGTCTTGCGTGTTTTGGGTGCGATGGTGATTTTTTGGATGATAGCGTTTCGCCATTTTCAATTTCCAGACAAACAAGATTGGCCCAGATTCATAGCCTGCGGATTGACAGGTGTGGCCATTAATCAATTGTTCTTCTTCAACGGACTCTCTCTTACCTCGCCGATTAATAGCGCCATTATCATGACAAGTAATCCCATTCTTGTGATGATTATTTCGGCTATTCTTCTCAAATCGAAAATTACGGCATTGAAAATTATTGGTGTTGTCGTCGGCGCTATCGGAGCGATTACGCTTTTGCTGTTAAGCAATATGACCAAGCAACCGGGTGTCAATGTTCAGGGCGATTTGTATATCCTGATCAATTCCATTTCCTACGCCTTCTATCTTACCCTCGTAAAACCCCTCATGACGAAGTATCATCCACTTTTGGTGATTGCTTGGGTATTTACTTTAGGTTTATTGGTAGTGCTGCCGTTCGGGTTTAATTCGCTCGGAACTGTGGCTTGGGAGAATCTAAATACGTGGCAATGGTTTAGCGTTTTCTACGTCATCGTATTCACCACGTTTCTTACCTATCTATTCAATATTTTGGCTCTTAGCAAACTCACTCCTGCGATTGCAAGTGCCTATATTTATTTCCAACCTCTACTCGCTGGAGTGTTCTCTTTTCTATTTTCAATTTGGCTAGACAAAGATTACACCGGCGATATTACATGGGCCAAAGCTGGTTGTACCGCTCTAATATTCGCCGGTGTGTACCTTGTCAGTAAAAGTGATACATCACAACTCCAAGCTGAGAGAAACTAAAAAGAATCTTCCCGCTTGTGGGTAATAGAATTTCTCTGTTACACGCGAACCATAGATGTAACTATAGGTGTAACCATTTGAAGAATATTGCTTGTTCAATGCATTGTTGAGCATTCCATTCACACTAATCTTCTTGCTGTTTTTAATCGGAACCTCGTAACGAATTCCTGCATCAAACAAGGTGTAGGGATCGATGGTCAAGTATTCGCTTTCTGTATTATCGAGATATTGTTTGCCTACATGTCTGCCATATAATGTGACGAAAAGATTCTTCACACAATTCCACTCTACACGCGCTCCAGCAATGATTGAAGGAGAGAAAGCAATGGTGGTGTTTTTGTGTTCGATATTGAGCACATCAAAGTCTACAGTGTAATCGTAAAGCACTTCATTGAACGAAGAAATTTTATTCTGACTCAATGAAAGATTCGCACCGTAACTTAATTTTTTGAAAATTCTATGTGCGACATCGAATTCAACACCTCTTCTGAAACTTTTGTCTACGTTGGTTCTCAGCGGTGCACCTACATCATTGAGTTCTCCTGTAAGCACCAATTGATTTTTATAATTCATATAATATCCATTGGCGTTGATGCGCAGTTTTTCAGTTTGATAGATGTATCCAAATTCCACATCTGTCATTGATTCTGCTTTGGGTGTTTTGCCTTCTGCTGCATCTACAAAATCATTTCGATTTGGTTCTTTGTTGCCGATAGCCACAGAAGCGTAGAATCTTTTTTGATCATTTATCATATAAAGCATTCCTACTTTCGGGTTGAAAAATGTCATTGCCGTGTCGACTTTGTAGGCACGAAGATCATTATCTGTCCCGCTTGTAGAATAGTCGACATAGCGAACTTGAAGGTCGCCGTAGAAGGTCAGTTTTTTATTGGTGTAGGTACCTTTTACAAACGTATTCATGTCTGTTTTCAGACTTTCGCCTTTGTAGTATTTGTCGCCGAGATCGATGTAGCCGCCGTTTTGCAACCAGATTATTTCACCAAAATGATCACCGATATATTGATTGGCTGCGCCACCCCAGTCGAGAACTAATTTGCTTTTTACATATTTAAAATTAAATAGTCCACCGAAAAAGTGATTGTCGAGCCAGCGTCTTCTGACCAAATCCGTTGTTGGCGTGTTTTCATTAGGCGCTTGAAGGTTGTAGCTTTCGTAGTCTTGATCGTATTTGAATTCTTCGAAATAGCCACGGCCTTTGGTGTAGTGCAACGCTCCAGTGAAATTTACTCTTGGAATAAATGGTCCCTGAATGTGCAGTTGGGCGTGGGTTTGCGAGTAGTCGTCTACTTGATTTCGGTAGGTGTAGTAATTGTACGTTCTACCAGAAGTCAAGAGGTTATTTGTTTGTTCTTCATTCAATCCATTGTTGGCCGCGAAGGTCATCATCGAATCTGTGTTATTGATGAGTCGCGATACAGGAGTGCCATACCATGATTGATATGTTTTCTCATTACCTCCAAAAACCGTTGCTTTTAATATAGCTTTTTTGGTGTAATAAGTGGATGCTAAATAGAAGGAGTGTAACCGAGCATTTGCTCGGTCGATGTAACCATCGGAAGCAATTCGCGAAAGTCGACCTTCGAGCATGAATTTTTCGTTGAGCATTCCTGTTCCAAATGAGACAGAATTGCGCAGTGTATTGAAGCTGCCGGCGCCATTGTAGAGGTTGGCGTACGGCGCGTATTGGGATGTTTTGGTTTCCATACGAATGGAACCTCCAAAAGAGGCAACGCCATTGGTACTTGAACCAATTCCTCTTTGCACCTGAATATTGCTAGTGCTGGTGGCAAAGTCGGGCAGGTTGACCCAGAATACTTGTTGACTTTCGGGGTCATTTAGAGGAATGTCGTTGATGGTGACATTGATTCGTGAAGGATCGCTTCCTCGAATCCAGAGTCCGGTGTAACCTATACCAGTTCCCGCATCCGATGTGGACACAAGCGACGGCACATCGCGCAGGAGGAATGGTACATCTTGACCGTAGTTGATTTTTTTGATATCCTCCGCACTGATGTTGGAGAATGTCATTGGAGTAGTGTCGATCGCGCGTACGATGTAGGTGATAGACACTGGTATTTTTAGATCCTTCGTATAGATAGAATCCGATTGGGCTGATGAGCTGAGCGCAGCACAAGCAGCGATTGCCGAGATGGCAGTTCTTTTTAACATTATTAATTTATACTAAGTGTTAATCAATTCCTTACCCAAGGGCAAGCGTAAGGCTTAACTAACTAATTTCCCTTGGCAGCATTACCAGCCCAGGTTCCTCCTCGATTGAACGAAGAAAGGGTATAATCTCAGTCACGCTTTTCGTGACACCCCTGTGAGAAAACATGGCAAATATAGTGACAAACGACTGGTGACTGGTGACTGGTGACTGATGACTCTATTCATTCTCATTCTGACTGTGTTTCTCATTCTGGGGGGGGGCCTCTCGACTACGTTCCGAATTGACTCGCTAATCGCTCATCAATTCTCCACTCCGCTCGAGGACCGGGGTTCGCGTTTTCATGGGGGGTAATTTGCGGGTTTAATAAAAACACTTTGTGTTTTTATTAAACCCGCAAATTACTTCCCTGAGCATTGAACAGGGTCCCTGAGATTTCTATGGTATTTGTCAAGTCTTTTTATTACTAATTTTATGTAAGTTCGATTTTATAGGCACTTTGTCTTTCTACGACAGCCCAAATTCGATGAACCAGTTTATTTCTAACC
>JBJOKO010000278.1:0-4114 GCA_046046035.1 Bacteroidota bacterium
TGATCACGAGAGAACAGCTCAACGTCAGCTTTCATCATTTCACTTACTAATTGATTTAATGAATACTTGTGTTTCCAGCCAAGCTCTCTATGGGCTTTTGATGGATCACCGATAAGAAGTTCTACTTCCGTTGGTCTGAAATATTTCGGATCAACTTCGATAATAACCTTACCTGTTTTTTTATTTATACCTTTTTCATTTTCTGCAGCTCCTTGCCATTCGATTTCGATTCCTACTTCGCCGAAAGCAAGTTCACAGAATTTTTTCACGCTATGTGTTTCACCTGTTGCAAGCACGAAATCATCAGCTACTTCTTGCTGCATCATCAACCACATTCCTTCCACATAGTCTTTAGCGTGCCCCCAGTCGCGTTGTGCGTCTAGGTTGCCGAGGTATATTTTCTCTTGCATGCCGAGTGAAATCTTCGCGGCACCGCGAGTAATTTTTCTAGTAACGAATGTTTCTCCACGAAGGGGAGATTCATGATTGAAAAGAATCCCGTTGCAAGCGTACATTCCGTATGCTTCGCGGTAGTTTTTTGCTATCCAAAAAGCATAAAGTTTTGCAACTGCGTATGGACTTCTAGGATAAAAAGGAGTTGTTTCAGATTGAGGAACTTCTTGCACTTTACCGTAGAGTTCAGAAGTTGATGCTTGATAGAATTTGGTTTTCTTTTCAAGACCTAGAATTCTGATTGCTTCCAAAAGTCGCAATGTGCCTATCGCGTCGGCATTTGCTGTATATTCAGGAGTTTCGAAAGAAACGTGCACGTGGCTTTGTGCTGCAAGGTTATAGATTTCGTCTGGCATAGTTTCTTGCACCAAGCGAATCATATTGGTTGAGTCGGTCAAGTCACCGTAGTGAAGAGTCATTTTTACACCATCTTCATGTTGGTCATGATATAGATGATCGATACGATCTGTATTAAAAAGTGAGCTTCTGCGTTTTACGCCATGAACCTCATAGCCTTTGCTAAGGAGTAATTCAGCCAAATAGGCTCCGTCTTGACCGGTGATACCAGTAATGAGTGCTGTCTTTTTTGCCATAGTATTAAATCTGATCTAGGTCAGGAATAGTGGTGCAATTTACGGATGAAATCAGCGATTTTGATCTTCTCGGGCAAATTGGATTTCAGAAAGTCGCTTGTAGATGCCATTCTCATTGGCCATAAGGTCGTTATGAGTGCCAATTTCAACGATTTCGCCTGCATCCAAAACGATGATTTTATCGGCATTACGAATGGTTGATAATCTATGTGCTATTACTAATGAAGTTCTATTTTTCATGAGCACATCAAGAGCTCCTTGAACTAATTTTTCGCTTTCACTATCAAGCGCGCTGGTAGCCTCGTCCAGGATTAGAATTCTTGGATTCTTGAGCATTGCTCTAGCGATAGCTATTCGCTGACGTTGCCCTCCACTTAATTGAATTCCTCTATCACCTACAACAGTTTGCATGCCTTCAGGGAACGATTCAATGAATTGCATGGCATTGGCCTTTAATGCAGCTTCAGCTACTTCAGCATCAGTCGCATCAGGTTTACCATAAGCGATATTTTCACGAATTGTTCCGCCAAATAAGATCACCTCTTGTGGAACGTAGGCCATTTGACTGCGTAGTTCGGACAGACCATATTCTTCTGCTTTTTTATCATCAAAAAGAATAGCTCCTTGTTGAGGTATATAAAAACGTTGAATTAATGCAGCTATCGTTGATTTTCCAGAACCTGAAGACCCAACTAGCGCAACTTGCTGCCCCGGTTCCACATCAAAGGATACATTTTTGAGCACTTCAATATCTGGGCGTGAATCGTAATGAAAACCAACATTCTCAAAATGAATTTTGCCAGAAAGTTTGAACGTGTTTTCTATTTTTTCTAGTGGAATATCCTCTGTTTTTTGCTCAAGAATTTCCATGACATTTTCGATTATTCCAAGGCTTCGGCTAAGCGTTCCCATTTGTGCTGCGAGTCCGCCGATGGAGCCGGCTACAAGTCCTGTTACGAAAACAAAAGAAGACATTGCGCTAGAATCAATTTCACCTTGATCACGAAGGTATGCTCCCACTCCCATTACTAGTCCCAATGCACCAAACAAAAAGACGATAATGAATGTGCCGAATAGACCGCGCCACACGGCGCTTTTCATGGCTACATTTTTAATTTCACCTACGCTTTTAAAGAAACGATTGGCTTCGAAATATTCGTTGTTGAATGATTTCACATTCACGATTCCGGTGAAAGATTCATTCACAATCACAGAAGATTCAGCCACTTTATCCTGAGTAATTTTCCCAAGTTTCTTGATGTATTTACCAAAAATCACAATCAAGATAATCATGACAGGAAGCGACAAGAGCATCACGAGAGTGAGCTTATAAGAATAGGAAACAAGCCAGATTACCCCCGCCACAATGATTACAATTTGGCGAACAAATTCGGCAACAGTGATTGTGAGTGTTTCTTGTATTGTAGAAATATCAGAAGAAAGTCGGCTTGAAAGATCTCCTACTCTGCGTTCGTTGAAAAACTGCATAGGCATACGAATAATGCTAGTAAATGCATCTTTACGCAGATCCATCATGGCATTCTCGGTAACGTATGAGAAAATATACACGCGGAAGAAGGAGAAGAAACCTTGAATAATGAGAAGCACAACGAGCACAAACAAGGTGGTTCCAGTATCACCCCAGAGTTGGTCGACATTAAATTTTTCGATGATAAAAGAGGTCATCTGACCTCCAGGGATTTGGGCTCCATCTTCAGGTTTTACTACCAATCGGCCCAGTAAGGCTGTGATAACGATGACGAGTAGTCCCGAGATAACCAGCAACAGCATACCCACAGTGAAGAGGTATTTGTGTGGTTTTAGATATTTAAAAATGCCGAGAGATTTGAGCAATGATTGCTTCGAAATCTTCTTTTTGTCTTTGTTTTCGTCCTTTTCCAAAATAATCGTCCCGGCTAATTGTTTAGCCGGGACGAAATTAGAGTTTGATTTAGTTAATCAGTTATATAATTGTCATAAATCGTTAGTATCCTTTTTGAGCTTTACGTGCTTTCTTCAATTGTTTGTTGAGTTCCATGGCTCTATCGTCGGTGTATTCGTAATCAGGAACGAGCTGTCTGTACTCAGCATCCCAACGCACCTTTACCCAATGTTCAGCAAGTGTTGGGAATTCAACATTTTCCACTGGTTTGAATAGGCCCACGTCGATATTGCATTCATAGCCTGATTTGCGACTTGGGACAGATCGAGCATCCACATAAATTTTCTTGTTTACGTATGTTGTTCCGCCGAACCAAAGTTCGTATTCGTGTCCAACGGGCACAATGAATTCATAGGCACCAGTTTCGTTAGAATTGAACGCGGCGTATATCTCGCGATCTTGGTAGATGACGACTTGAACGTTGTTTGCTTCTTTGTCGGCTTCCGACATGATATCGATTTCAAAAATTTTTCCTTGAACGACAAAGTTTTCAGCTCCTACTTCTTTTTTAGCGAATAGAGGAGTTGCAAACAAAGCGAAAATTGCAAAAGTTAGGGTTTTCATTTTTCTCTATTTTATATTAATAACCGTATGCATTTAGTACAGAGAGTATTCTCTCTTTCATTTTCGAATGGTATTTTTCGTCCCATACGAGTGTTTTCTTTCTTGGATTGTATTCAGCTTTCGCGACCGGCAATTGACTCATAAAGTCCAAGCCGATATAATCGTTATTTCTGAATAAAGCCATGTCAACGTTCATTTTGAGCATTCTTTTGTCTGCTTCATCATAGAATTTGGAAATATCCACTTCAATAATTTTTTGGACATACTTTCCTCCTCCATATTTCACGGTATACGTAGTTTTGAATGGAAGGTTCAATGTGTACTTGCCTTTTCCTGCTGTTACGACTGAACCTAATAATTGATTATCTGCCCAAAACTCAACAGTGATGCCGTCTAGAGCCTTCTCTGCCGAGTCATTTAGATTAATAGAAGTAATTTTCCCATAAAAATTAATCATCTCCCCTTCGGGATACTGGGCGAATGCGATTTTGATCGCCATCGTCATGATGATTGTTATTATCAGTCTCATTTTATTAGGGTTTGCTCTTTCTACGCCATTGAA
>JBJOKO010000279.1:0-4075 GCA_046046035.1 Bacteroidota bacterium
GGTTCTTATGATGTTGGTGTTACTGTTCCAGATGATGATCAATTGGAAGGTAACGTAGGTGCTAACGCATTTGAAATTACTGACGTGGTTTATGGTCAAAATTCTGACTTGGATATGTTCCAACGTACATTGAACAGTGACCAAGAAGTTGCTTTCGGTAACTTGTACGGTATTATTAACGATGGTCAAGCTGGTGGTATCGAAGTTCTTTTAGGTTCTAACACTGACGCAGGTATCCTTTGTCAATTGTTCCTATATGAAGTTGGTGCTAGCATCCAAGAATTGACTGAAGTTGGTAGCTCTGAAGAGTTCGTAGTAACTCAAGCTATGATTGACTACTGCGCTGATGGTAACTACCTAGTGCTTGGTTTCAATTCATCAGGTGCTGTAGACGTTACTGCAGGTTCAACTTACATCGCTGAGATCCGTAAATATGAGAGCTCAGATCGTATCTATGTTGCTGCTAACGAACTAGACGACGACTTCGGTGTTGCTTGCTATGGTCCTTTCGGAACAGGTGGTGCTTCTAACTGGTTCAACGGTTGGAACTTCACTCCAGCAGTTCGTCTTAACATGGACGCTTCTATCGAAAACCTTGTAGGTGTTAGTGAAATCACTGCTGAAGGTGAAATCTCTAAAGCTTCTATCTATCCAAACCCAGCTGACGTTAACGCAACTATCGCTTTCGATTTGCTTAACAACAATGACGTGACTGTAGTAGTTCGCGACATCACTGGCCGTATGGTTAGCTCTGAATTCTATGGCAACCTTACACAAGGACAAAACAAAATCACTTTGAACGTGAACGATCTTAACGCAGGTGTTTACAGTGTTACTGTAATGACAGGTGTTAGCTCTTACACTGGACAAGTAGTTGTTCGCTAAGAAATATTAGACTTCGGTCTTAAGGAAGCCCCCTCGTCGAAGACGAGGGGGCTTTTTTTTCGCATTGTTTTTTGTATCTTCGCTGTCCAAAATTTCAATAGATCATGGCAACTACAACAGCCGACATCGCAAATGGCCTGTGTTTTAGAATGGATAGCCACATTTATAAGGTTATCGAATTCCTACACGTTAAACCAGGAAAAGGCCCAGCTTTCGTTCGTACCAAGCTTAAAAACTTGAACAACGGTAAAATCATCGACAATACTTTCAACTCAGGTGTGAAAATCGACGTTGTGCGTATCGAAACTCGTGATTACCAATTCTTGTACAACGATGAGGCTGGCTACAATTTCATGAACCTTGAGGATTTCGAACAAATCTCTATTCCGAAGCCAATGATTAGCGCTCCTGAATTCCTTAAGGAAGGAATGAAGTGCATCGTGCTTTTCAATACAGAAGACGAAACTCCAATGTCATGTGACTTGCCTCAATTCATCGAGTGCGACGTTGTTTACACTGAGCCAGGCTTGAAAGGCGACACAGCTACAAATGCTATGAAACCTGCGAAATTGGATTGTGGTGTTGAAATTCGTGTGCCTCTTTTCATCAATGAAGGTGATAGAGTGAAAGTAGATACTACTTCTGGTGCATATCACGAACGTATCAAAAAATAAGTTTTAGGAATCAAATTCCTCTTTGAAATATTGGCCCGTCTTGTATCAACGAGACGGGCTTTTTTATCGCAATTATTTCTACTTTTCCAATATGAAACTAGCACCGGCACAAACGATTGAGTCTATCGCCAAATTGATTGGTGCTGAATTCATTGGCCCTGCAGATTTTCCAGTAAAGGGTATAAATGAAATTCATAAAGTCGAATCAGGTGATTTGGTTTTTGTAGATCATCCCAAGTATTACCAAAAAGCCCTGAATAGCGCTGCTACCGTGGTATTGATTAATCAAAAGGTAGAATGTCCTGAGGGCAAAGCTTTGATTTATTCTGAAGATCCTTGTCGCGATTTTAATATTCTAAATCGTCATTTTTTTCCATGGGAAATGACAATATCAATCACCTCAGATGACCTTGTAATTGGAGCCAATTCTCAAATACATCCGAGTGTTGTTGTCGGTAAAAGGGTAGTCATCGGTGACCGTTGTATTATTCATCCCGGCGTAGTGCTTTATGATAATGTGCAAATCGGAAATGATTGTATCATTCATGCAAATACCGTTATTGGTAGCGATGCATTTTACTATAAAACAAGACCAAGTGGTAGAGAGAAAATGTACACTTGTGGTTGGGTAGAAATTGAAGATGAAGTGGAAATTGGCTCAGGTTGTACCATAGACAGAGGATTGACTGCCGATACTAGAATAGGTTTTGGTACCAAAATCGACAATCAAGTGCATATTGGACATGATACAGTAATTGGTAAGAACTGCTTATTTGCTGCTCAAGTGGGATTGGCAGGTTGTGTGAGAATTGAAGACAATGCCATTCTTTGGGGACAGGTGGGGGTGGCTTCTGATGTCTTGATTGGCGCAGGCGCTGTAGTTTTGGGACAATGTGGAGTTACCAAGGATTTGGAAGGAGGTAAAACCTATTTTGGTAGTCCCGCAGAAGACGTTCGATTGAAATATCGAGAATTGGCATTGATAAGAAAATTGCCCGAAATTGTCGAACATTTGAAAAAGTAAACTAATCTCGCAGAGCGATTCTTAAGTATATATGCCACATCTCGATCGTTTAGAACAAAAACTCCGTCAAAGGGATTTCAAATTGAATGCATTGTTAGAAATAACAAAAGCAATCAATGCAAATCTTCCTATTGAAGGACTTTTGTCTGAATATGAACGAGTGTTGCGTTCGGAATTATCTATTGAAAAGCTTATTCTTTATACGAAAGCAGATCAAAAATGGACTTGCTTATTGGAGTATGGAATTGAAGATGGCTTAACAAAAACAATCGCTGACGAATCGTTTTTTAAAACGAAAGAAATTTCTTTTTCAGAAGGACGTCGCTCAGAGTCTTTCGATCTCATCATCCCAATTCGTCAAAATGATCAGCCAATAGCTTATTTATTGGTTGGTGATGCCACAGAGCAAGAATTGAAGATAAGCCCAGTTATCAAGCACATGCGATTCATCGAAACGCTTACTAACGTGCTTGTTGTGGCCATTGAAAATAGAAAGATGACGCAAGAGAGATTGCGTCAAGAAAGGGTGAAGAAGGAGTTAGAACTTGCTGCAGAAATGCAAGCAATTCTTTTACCTCAATCATTACCAAAGACCAACGAATACGAGGTTAGTGCGGTTTACAAAGCACACCAACAAGTAGGTGGTGATTATTATGATTTTCTTGAATTGAACAAAGACGAGGTTATGTTTTGCATGGCCGACGTTTCAGGAAAAGGAGTTAGTGCCGCATTTCTGATGGCCAATTTCCAAGCCTATTTGCGCTCCATTTTTGCCTACAGAAATGGTGATTTGAAAGATATCGTAGTAGAATTGAATGATCGAGTGATGCATAGTGCGATGGGTGAGAAATACATCACATTATTCCTCGCTACATATCATAAACCGACCCGTGTTTTGCGTTACATCAATTGCGGTCACAATCCTCCGATTATCGCTGATGAAAATGGCTATACTCAATTATTGAAGTTGGGTTCTATTGGATTGGGAATGTTCGAGGAACTTCCAAAAGTGGCCATGGGCGAGGTTTTGCTTCCAAAAAATTCTTTAGTTGTTTGCTATACCGATGGATTAGTTGAGACAGAAAACAATCTCGAAGATGAATTTGGAATGGATCGATTGGAGAAAGTTATTCTTGAAAATTTTGGAGAAAATATTTCTACTCTAAATAGAAATATTGTTGCTGATGTGAATGAATACCGCGGCGATATGCCGTTTACAGACGACTTAGCTATTTTGAGCTGTCGCTTTTTTTAATGGATTGTGATAGATGTCTATTGCTACGATCGTAGCAATGAACCCCCAGAAAGGAATACTTGCTTTATCAGTGTCTAAATAATTATTTAGTACACCGTGAATGAAGTATGTTATCAATCCTAGAAACACCATTGCTACATAGGATTTCACTAATGGATCTTGTAAGTTTCGGAATAGAACGAAACCATAGTGACATATATAGAATAGTAAAACAAATACTAATAGAGATCCTATAAC
>JBJOKO010000280.1:0-4071 GCA_046046035.1 Bacteroidota bacterium
GGAAGCATCAGAATACCTTTGTATCCTTCAAGAAAATCTGCAGCAATTTCTTTTTCAATTTCCTTTTTGGTACTATCGTCGAAGTGAGTCAAATCCAGGTGCGGGAAATAGGCACGGCCAAGCAATTCGTAGTCTGCCTTTAAGTCGCGCAGGAAGTTGATTTTTTGAAACGCAGCTCCCAGGCGCATTGCGTGAGGTTTCAGTTTCAAATATTCTTCTTGATTTCCTTCAGTGAAAACTTTCAAGCACATTAGACCTACCACTTCTGCGCTTCCAAGAATGTAGTTTTCATAACCTGGGCGGTCGTATCCAGTATTGTCAAGATCCATTTCCATGCTTTTCAGAAATGTATCTACTTGCTCCCAATCCAAGTTGAAGTCATGATAGACTTGCTGAAAGCTATTCAGAATTGGATTAAGTGAAATACGATCTTCGATAGCGTGGACTGTATCTTGTCTAAAGCGCTGCATGAGCGTTGTCTTGTCGTAGTCGTGGAATGTATCAACGATTTCATCAGCAAAGCGCACGAAACCATAGATTGCATAAATCGGATCACGGAATTTTTTCCCGAGAGTTTTTATTCCCAAGCTAAAACTGGTGCTATAGGCATGAGTTGTTTTTCTGCTGCAAGCGATGGAGACTGAGTCGAATAGAGATTTTTGGTTCATTCCTAGGCGGTTTCGAGAGTTTTAGAATGAATGAATTTGTGCACTTCTTCTGCTGCAACTTGTCCGCTGATGAGGCTTGGAGGTACCCCTGGTCCCGGCGTAGTTAGTTGACCAGCGTAGAAGAGATTATGTACTTTTTTGCTTTGCATTCTTGGCTTCAAGAATGCCGTTTGCATCAATGTGTTTGCAAGTCCATAGGCATTGCCTTTGTAGGAATTGTAATCGGAAATGAATTCTTCATGAGCATACGATTTTTTGTAAACGATATGATCAGTCAAGTCTTCTCCTGTGTACTTTTTTATTCTATCTAGTATTATTTTGAAATAATGATCACGTTGAGTTTCATCGCTGCTCATGTTTGGGGCAACAGGAATAAGGAAGAATAAATTCTCCATTCCTTCGGGAGCAACGGTTTTATCTGTTTTCGATGGCGCGCAAACGTAGAAAAGTGGCTTTGAAGGCCATTTTGGGGCATCGTAAATTTCAGAAGCATGAACACCAAAATCCTCATCAAAGAAAAGATTATGATGCAAAAGACCTGATACTTTTTTATTGACGCCTACATAGAAAAGTAGGGAAGAAGGCGACATTGTTCGCTTGTCCCAATAGCTTTCATCGTATGATTGATATTCTTTAGAGAGTAATTTGGATTCGATGTGATGGTAGTCTGCTCCGCCTACAACGGCATCGCAAGAATGTATTTCCCCATCTACTAGTACGCCAACTACTTCGTTATTTTCTACGATAATCTTCTCAACGTTTGATTTTGTTCTGATATCCACCCCAAGCTCAAGGGCTAGAGATGTCATCGCCTGCGGAATCTTTACCATTCCTCCTTGCGGATACCAAGTACCAAGAGCGATATCAGCATAATTCATCATGCTGTACAACGCAGGTGTTTTGGATGGTTTCGCACCCAAAAAGAGTACAGGAAACTCGAGAAGTTGAATGATTTTGGGATTACTAAAGTGTTTTCTGATATGTGCACTCATGGAGGTGAAAAGTTGTAATCTGAACGATTCACGAACCAATCTCATATCCGCAAATTCCATAACTGATAGGGAAGGCTTCCAAACGAATTCTCCCATCCCAGTGTCGTATTTTATTTTCGCTTCGCGAAGGAAATTATCGAGGCCCTTTCCAGCTCCAGGTTCAATGGATTCGAGTAATGCTCGAAACTCATTCAAATCAGCAGGAATGTCTAAAGCATTTTCTTCAAAAAAGACTTTATAGGAAGGGTCAAGACGATCAAGCTCATAATAATCTGAAGTGGATTTTCCGAAGCGATTGAAGAATTTTTCGAATACTTCTGGCATCCAGTACCAACTCGGTCCCATGTCGAACATAAAGCCCTCAGCTTTGAAATGACGACACCTTCCACCAGTAGTTTCATGCTTTTCAAACATGACAACTTGGTGTCCTTTTTGGGCAAGGGTGCATGCTGCAGAAAGCCCTGCAAACCCACCTCCAATAACGATGATTTTGTTCTTTGTCAACATCTGTCAAGGTACAACAGAATGTTTAACGTTTTGTTCAGTAAACAGTGTTAAAGATTAAACAAAAAGAAAGCCCCCTGTTGATACAGAGGGCTTTGATTTATAAAGTTGTAGGAAAATCTCTTAGCGATATCTGAGCTTTTGGCCTTCACGAATCATCGAAGTCTCTCTGATTCTGTTCAATTTACAAAGGGCAGAAACTGAAGTTCCGTGCTTTCTTGCGATTGAACTTAACGTCTCACCGCGTTTTACAGAATGGTATTTTTTTGCTCCAGAACCAGGTGATTCTTTACGAGCAGCCATTGCTTTATCATACTCTGGAGAAGTATAGGTAAAGTGGAATTTATGAAGTACGAATTCCCAATCGCGCAATGACTTTTGATTTGGATCAACAAGCAAGTTTGGATCGATTGCATCTCCTTTATAACGCACTTCGAAGTGAAGGTGAGAACCATAAGAACGACCGGTGTTTCCGCCAAGTCCGATTAGATCACCAGCTTGAACATAATCACCAGGTTTAACATGACGCTGAGAAAGGTGAGCATAAAGCGTTTCCAGACCATTCGCGTGACGAATCACGACAACGTTTCCATAGGAAGCGTGAGTTTGCGAAATTCTAACCATTCCTTCAAAAGCGGCAGAAACAGGATCTCCAGTTTCTAGATCAATGTCAAGTCCGTAGTGCATACGACCCCAACGTGGACCGAATGGGGAAGTGATAATTCCATTTGCAGGATATACAAAGTCACAAGCTTCGTGACATAGCGTGAAAGCGATAGGGGCATTTACTTCTTCTTTCCCTGTTTTTTCAGCGAATAGATTTTTGGTGTCCCAACTGCAATACTCATTATAAGCAGGAATTCGAGCTATAGAATCTGAAAGAGTCCAAAGACCTAAGTCTACACTTTCTTCAGAATAAAGCGGAATGTCTTCATTTTCTTCCATTGACGAACCGCCGACATGAGGTTCGTAATTCTGCCAAGAAGCAGTGTCAGACATAAGTTCAACAGCCGATTCAACTTGCCCAAAAGTGGACGAAGCCAAAAGCACGGCTACCATAACTAGATATGTCGACAGGTTATTCATTTACGGGTGCAAAAGTATTCTTTCATTCCTATATAGCCTAAATTTTCTTGTAAATGAAACGTTAATATTAGGCAACCATTGCCAGAAGCCCGACCAATAGGGGAATTCAGGCGCTGAATAAATCTATTGACATGCTAAATGTTAAGAAAGGCTTTCGGTGCGTAACTTTGCAACGATTAATTAATTAAAGTAATTGAAAATCATGAAGTTGGATATTCTCGCAATAGCTGCTCACCCCGATGATGTGGAGATTAGTGCAGGTGGAACCGTGGCAAAATCAATCGCACAAGGTAAGAAGGTCGGTATCGTGGACTTAACTATGGGGGAATTGGGAAGTAGAGGTTCTGGAGAACTTCGTTTGCAAGAAGCTGCCAACGCACAGCGCATTCTTGGAATCTCAACGCGAGATAACCTTGGATTAGCAGATGGCTTTTTCACGTCAGACAAGGATTCTACACTTAAGCTAATCGAGAAGATTCGACAGTATCAACCGGAAATTATTTTAACGAATGCCCCTCATGATCGTCATCCAGATCATGCTCGTGCTTCCAAATTTGTGAGAGACGCCTGTTTCTATAGCGGTCTTAGAAGAATAGAAACCGGTCAACCGCATTGGAGACCGAAGGCTATATATATGTTTAACCAAGACTATTATAACAAGCCTGACTTCGTAGTGGACATCACAGAGTATTGGGACATCAAAATGGAATCGCTTAAAGCATATGCTTCGCAATTCTTCGATCCCAACTCAACAGAACCAGCAACTCCAATATCAGGTTCTGAGTTTTTTGATTTCTTAAAATCAAGAGCAATGGAGTTCG
>JBJOKO010000281.1:0-4049 GCA_046046035.1 Bacteroidota bacterium
TGTTGGATCTTTTTAAGAATGAAGCATTGATAGGAATTACGGTTAAAGGGCACATTACAAAATCGGAGAAATTATCGGGTACAGATTATTTCGATGTATTGAATTTCGTTGAAACTATTAATAGTACTGGCAATCAACAATTGATTGAAGTGATTCCTTTATTGAAGACAACGAATCCTAACGAGAAAAAATCCAAGCTTAAAAGTACTAGTGTGAAATTTAATTATCTTGTCGACAAAACGGAGTTTGAGTTATACGTTGAGAAGAAGATTATCACTCCGAATATAGGACAGCACAAGATTGATATTTTGTGCGGTCAACAAACAGAGCCAATTGTTCTTTGGAGAAGAAAATAACAGATATACTAAACGAATAGAAATACTATAACCATGAAAAAAGTACAATACCAAATTAGCATCAATGCGCCTGCGAGCAAGGTTTATGATATCATGCTTGGTATCACTAATAAATCGACTTATGAGCAATGGACTGCAATGTTCAACCCTACTTCTAGCTTTGAAGGAACTTGGGAAAAGGGAAGCAAAATTCTCTTCGTTGGAGAGGATGGAAATGGAGAAAAGGGAGGCATGGTTTCAAGAATTGTAGAAAACAATCCGAACATTTTTGTTTCTATTCAACACTATGGTCTTGTTAAAGGAGATGTGGAAATTATCGAAGGGCCTGAAGTTGAAAAATGGGCAAATGGATTTGAGAATTATTCATTCGAAGAAAGCAACGGAACTACGTCATTATTGATAGATCTCGATACATCGGAAGATTTTGTCGATTATATGGATGATGCCTATCCGAAAGCACTTGACAAGTTAAAACAAATGTGTGAGGGCTAATTCTTTTCTTCTTTCATTATGAATACAGGCAGCAATATCAGAGTTGACAACCCTTGTCCTTTTCTTTTATCAAGAATGAAGAAAGAAGGAGACAACTACTTTTGTGGTTCATGTTCAAAGACAGTGGTTGACTTTCGCGAAAAGAGTACCGAGGAAATTATTCGACAATCAAAACCGGGAACATGCGGAGTTTTTAGAACAGAGCAGTTAACGGGACAACGCAAACAAAATCTATTTCGAAAGTCTCTTTTCTTTTTGCTAACTGTAATGTCTTTTTTAGGATTTAATGTTAAGCCACTGTCTGCCCAAACGAATGATTCTACGCGCGCAAAGACAGAAAGGGTAATAATCGATCGAAGTAATAACAAGGGAAGTAAAGAAAGTAAGATTAAAGTTGAAAGACCGAAAAAAAGAAAAAAGAAAGGTTTGTTTCGAAGAAGGAAGCAAACAGAGAATATAACAATTGGATGTCCTTCGTTTTGATTTATTAATACCTTATCTATTCAAGATGAAATTATTTCTGTCGGTTTGGATGGCTTTTATGGTGACTTGCTCTTTCGGTCAAGTCGATTTGGCAGGTCATTTTAAGCAACTCTATGATGCTAGTAAATTTGATGAAATAATCGGATATACCTTAAGAGATGGTGATAGTCTTTCTGGGCAAGCGCTTTATTTTAAGGGTATGGCCCACTACATGAAGTCGGAGGATGATAAAGCTCTGTTGTTTTTTGATTTAGCCATAGAGCAAGGGCCAGCCGATTGGGATATGTATTATTATAAAGGAGTGGTATTTTACTATGCTGAGAAGTTCAGCGAAGCACTACCAAACTTCGATAAGGCCATTTCGATGTTACCCGATGAACCTGATTTTTACTTAAGCAAGGGAGAGGCTTACTATGGATTGGAAAATTTGGATTCGGCGCTTGTGTATTTCGAGAAAGCGTCCATTCTTCCTGGATGTGCAGTCCGGGCTTTTTTATTAATGGGAGAAATTTACCAAGAGCAAGAAGAGTGGGAAAAAGGTTTGCTGGTTTATAAAACAGCAATAGACAAATTGGAATGGGGTGACCTACAACACCAAAACTGTTCTTTCAATCTGGGGTTAATGCAACAATTAAATGGACAATTTGCGGATGCAAAAGAAACATTTGAAAAACATGTTGTAGCTTACCCTGAGGATTTTCATGCTGTTGCAAAATTAATCCAAGTTTATTACGCGCTTTCCGAATATGAAAAAGCTAAACCGTATAGGCAAGCACTCTATAAGGCGCGCGAGAATAGGCAATTGGAAATTGATATGAGGTATATGTTCTGTTTTGATCAGTTTATGTGGAATGGAAAATTGGTCATGGCGTTTGAGAACTTCAATGAGCCTGAAAAAGATCTGTTCGCAAAGCATCATTTTTTTGTTTTAACAGATGAGGGAGAGATAGATTATCAAATAGATACTGAAACTTCTTTGGCTATAAGAAGAAGCGGACCTAAACCGAATTACGTTTTGTGTTTGGTTAGAGGCGATGTTCACACTACTTATTGGCAGTATGTATTCAATGAAGATTTTAATTATCCTGATTTGAAAGCCGCTGTTTTAGATATTTTGAACGAAAAGGTTCAACCGGGTTCTTCTTTTATTCCAAAAAGGAAGTAATTTTAAATTGATTGAAAATTTCAAAGGAATGCACTGAGTAAATTTTACTTTGAATATTCCTCAAATAATGAAGAGCAGATTTATAAATCTAACAGGCCTAGTTTGCGGCGGCGCACCATTGGTGGGTGGTCTGATTATATTTTTTATTTGGTGGGCAGGACGTGCTTTTTTTGCGGAAGATCTTGATGGTCTTGAATCTATCGGAGCTGTTTGGATTATGTGTTCATTCCTCATGGCGACGTTTGGTCTCGTTCGATCGATTAGATTTATCATTAAAGGTGATCGAACAACGCGACTAAAGTCATGGATGGGATTGTTATTGATTCTGTTAAATATTCCAGTGGTTATGTTGGTTGGTTATAAACAAGAGGATATAGCCAAGCGAGTTTATATCAAAGTTTATAACTATTCAAAGCATGATAATTTAGAAATAACTATTCAAGGTTGGGACTTTGAATACCAACTCGGAATATTGGATGATAATGAGTCTTTGGTGGGGTATTACTATCCAAAGTATTTAGATGATGATGCAACAGATAGTAGGCAAATTAGCTTATTGGTGACTTTAATAGTTAAGGACGAGTTTGCCACACATTATTTGAATTTGCCGGATTTTTACAATGGATACTTTGAGGAAATTCAGATTAATGAGCATTTTCGATTGCTTCATGAATGGTAGTTGAAAGAGAATAGAAATTTTTAAATTTCCTTAAATATGAAATTTCCAAGCTTTGTGATGTTATTGTATGTTTTCCTATTTGCATTCGCTTGTGAACCGCCGCAAACAAATGGTTTTTCTCAGCGTCCTGAAGTAGTTTCTGTTGAAAATCAAGCACACTCTATCGATACATTTTCGGTATTGCCTGTTCAAAATGAAGCGCACTCTATGGATACTATTTCAGTCTTTCCTAAGGAAGTTCCTATTGTGAATGAAGCACTCTCTATTGATACTTTTTCGGCATTTCCTGACGAGATTGATGGGTGTGCTTGTTATTTTTCAAACAACGCAGAAGAGCTGGCTAAGCACTCTTATATTTATGCGAACAATTATGGGGAGATTTCTTTTCTGAAAATTAATGGAGTCATGATGCGATTCGTGCAATACGATTTTCAAGAAATTTCTGCTACTTCGAGTATAGCAAAGTATAGATATGGTAACTATGAGTTGAAGGTTGTCGCAAATGATGGTGAGCGAAACGGCGATGAGTCATGGCTTAAATCTGGAACGATTGAATTAAGTAACAATAAAGGCGAAAAACTCATTAGATCGTTTTATGGGGAATGTGGTTGTTGATTTAATAAAGACTAGTCTAATTTTACAAACATGAAAAAATTCTTATTCTTATCTATACTTCTAGTCTCAGTATTGACGAGTTGCAAAGTCATTAGAACAGTTAGTCTGATGAAGCGCGGTACTGTGCAACAAAAGGAATTTACGACCACTGTCCCATTTGAAATACGAAGAGGATTGATTATTTTGAAGGTTGGAATTGCTGGAGAGGTCTATGATTTTATTTTAGATACTGGTGCGCCAAATGTTGTTTCGACGGAAT
>JBJOKO010000282.1:0-4028 GCA_046046035.1 Bacteroidota bacterium
CTTTGTTTTGTTGAAATCACTCCCAAGCATGAATTGGAAGTTCAATTGCTTGAAAAAAATGGCTTCCTTGATCAGTTTCTCAATGAGTTGCCGCAAATGATTTGTTCATTTGATGAAAAAGGGCTCATTCGTTTCTGGAACGAGCAATGCGAAGAAATAACAGGGTATTCTGCAAATGAGGTTCTACAGAACCAAAATGCTTTTACACTCTTCTTTCCAAACCCGAGGTACAAAGAACAAATACTGGATAAACTTCTTAGAAAAGAAAACGGCATTCATCGACATGTGAATACTGAAATTACTACGAAGGATGGCGTTTCAAAAGTGATTGCTTGGAATATTGTTTTCAAGGAAAATCCAAGTATTCAAGGTCTTTCTTATTGGCTCACAGGCTCTGATGTGACAGCAATGCACAAAGCCATGAATGTACTAATTGAAAGCGAAAAACGCTTCAGTATAATTTCTAAAGCCTCTAATGATGCCGTTTGGGATTGGGATTTGGAATCTGATGAATTGTGGTGGAATGAAGGTATGTCTTCCATTTTTGGATATAATCAACAAGAAATTGATAATACATATGCTTGGTGGCTTGATAGACTGCACCCATCTTTTATGGATCAAGTCAACGAGAAACTCCAAGAACACGTCACTCAAGGCAAAGAGTTTTGGTCTGATGAATATATGTTTAGAAGAAAGGATGGTTCATATGCCTATGTCTTCGACAAGGGGTATATTATAAAAAATGAAAAAGGAAAACCTATCCGATTTATTGGCGGAATGGTAGACATCACTCATGTTAAGGAAAATTCTGATTTAGAATAACCCTTTTCATTCGTTCATTTGCACTATGGAATATAGAAGATTAGGAAAGTCAGGTTTGCAATTAAGCGAACTTTCATTCGGTTCATGGATCACCTTCGGGAATCAAATCGAAAACGGAATAAGTGAAAGATTGATGGACATTGCCTACGATGCTGGTGTCAATTTTTTCGATAATGCCGAGGTGTATGCCGACGGTAGAAGTGAAGAGGTGATGGGAAATATTCTATCAAAAAAGCAATGGAACCGCGACACCTATGTGGTTAGTAGTAAAGTCTATTTCGGTGCTGGTGGTAAACTCCCAACACAACGCGGACTTCATCGCAAACACGTGGTTGAAGCATGTGAGGCAGCATTGAAACGATTGAAAGTCGACTATCTTGATTTATTCTTTTGTCATCGTCCAGACAAGGAAACTCCTATTGAGGAAACCGTTTGGACAATGCACAATCTAATTTCTCAAGGGAAAATTATGTACTGGGGAACCAGCGAGTGGAGCGCCCAAGAAATAATGGAAGCACACATGTTTGCTGAAAGATATCATCTTATCGGACCAACAATGGAGCAGCCTCAATACAATATGCTCACTCGTCGAAAAGTAGAAGTTGAATACAGCCAAATCTATAAGACCGTTGGACTAGGTACAACAATTTGGTCACCATTGGCTTCTGGTTATTTGACTGGTAAATACATTGATCAAAAACCAAATGATACGCGTCTTATGCGCGACGAATTGAATTGGTTGGCTGAAAGAACTTTTGTTGAGGAAAATAATACCCGAGTAAAAGGACTGAAATCGCTTGCTGAGGAGATTGGTATTTCAATGCCGCATTTGGGAATTTGTTGGTGTTTGAAAAACCCAAATGTCTCTACAGTTATCCTAGGCGCTAGTAAGGAAGAGCAATTAATTCAAACTCTAAAGAGCAAAGATTATATTCATTTACTTACAGATGAAGTGATGAATAAAATTGAACTCATTTTGAATAACAAGCCTCAACTTCCTCCTTATTGATATGAGAATTGATATTCTAACCATATTACCTCGTTTGTTGGATGGTCCTTTCGCTGATTCAATTCTGGAAAGAGCACAACAGAAGGAGATTTGTGAAATTCACATTCACAACATCCGGGATTATAGCGAGCACAAGCAAAAACAAGTAGACGATTATCAATTTGGTGGTGGTGCAGGAATGGTGATGACCATTCAACCTATCGCTGATTTGATTAATAAATTGAAGTCAGAAAGAACATACGACGAGATAATATACATGACTCCCGATGGAAATAGACTCGATCAGAGGACATGCAATTCTCTTTCGTTGAGAAAGAACATCATGATTCTTTGCGGTCATTACAAGGGCGTGGATCAGCGTATTCGCGATCATTTTGTTACTAGTGAAATTTCCATTGGTGATTATGTGCTCAGTGGCGGGGAGCTTGCCGCCGCTGTTTTAGTAGATTCAATTGTGCGTTTGATTCCTGGTGCTATGAGCGATGAAACCTCAGCGTTGACAGATTCATTCCAAGATAATCTGCTTGCACCTCCAATCTATACTCGCCCAGCAGATTACAATGGTTGGAAAGTTCCAGATATTCTACTGAGTGGGAATACTCCAAAAGTAGAGGAGTGGCGCATGGAACAAGCGCTTCAAAAAACAAAAGAACGCAGACCGGACTTGTTTAAAGACTAACACATGTTTGAGAAGAAATCCCAAAATGTAATTTCTAGAAAGCGCTTCATTAGCCGCCAAGTGAAGTTTACTCTTTATGCAACAGGCATTATGGGGTTTTCATTATTTCTTGGAATTTTTGGGTATATGCTCACTGCTGATTTGAATTTTATTGATTCACTATTGAATGCTTCGATGATACTTACGGGAATGGGCCCTGTTAATCCAATGCCTTCCGATTCAGCGAAACTTTTTGCCTCCTTCTATTCTCTATATAGCGGAGTTGCTTTTCTCACGGTAATGGGCGTTTTTCTCGCTCCTGTTATTCATCGATTCATGCATAAATTGCACCTCGAAGACAATTAGGAAATGAGTGCACCTCTTGCGGAAAGAATGCGTCCAAAGAATTTGGATGAATATGTTGGCCAAAAACATCTCGTTGGTCCCGGTGCTATTTTGCGTAAAGTGATTGAGGGTGGATCAATTCCGAGTATGATATTTTGGGGACCTCCAGGTGTTGGTAAAACCACGCTAGCCCTCATTATTTCTCAAGTGCTAAAGCGTCCATTTTATCAACTGTCTGCAATTAATGCAGGAGTAAAAGATGTTCGTGAAGTAATTGATAGTGTTCGCGGCTCAGGAATGTTTAGTCAAGGTGCGATTCTGTTCATTGATGAGATTCATCGCTTTAGCAAGAGCCAACAAGACTCTTTGCTTGGCGCGGTCGAGCGCGGAACAATTACTCTAATCGGTGCGACAACAGAAAATCCCTCGTTTGAAGTTATTTCAGCCTTGCTTTCGAGATCGCAGGTTTATGTTTTAAAACATCTTGAAAAGGATGATTTAATATCTCTTGTAGATTCTTCTATTCAGAAGGACGAGGAGCTCAAGCACCTCAACATCCAAGTGAAAGAATATGAATCTCTGCTGCGTTTGAGTGGCGGGGATGCCCGCAAATTGCTGAATATTTTGGAACTCGTTGTGAGCTCATTGCCAAGCGACGATCGCACTATCACCAATGATCGAGTGTCTGAAATCATTCAGAATAATTTGGTCAATTATGATAAGAATGGAGAAATGCATTACGATGTGATTTCTGCATTTATCAAATCAATTCGCGGTAGTGATCCTCAAGCGGCTGTCTATTATTTGGCTCGAATGGTGGAAGGTGGAGAAGATCCAAAGTTCATCGCACGTCGAATGTTGATTTTAGCATCTGAAGATATTGGACTAGCAAATCCAAACGCGCTTTTGATGGCGGATGCATGCTTTAGAGCTGTGACAAATATTGGTTGGCCAGAGAGCAGAATTATTCTAAGCCAATGCGCGATTTTCCTTGCTACCTCAGCGAAGTCTAATGCCTCTTATATGGCCATTGATGATGCCATTGCAGAAGTCAAAAGATCAGGAGATTTGCCAGTTCCATTGAATTTAAGAAATGCACCGACGAAGTTGATGAAAGATTTGGGCTATGGCACGAATTATCAATATTCGCACATGTATGATGGCAATTTTGCCTATCAAGAATTCTTACCAGAA
>JBJOKO010000283.1:0-4012 GCA_046046035.1 Bacteroidota bacterium
CGATCATCAGCCAAATACGTACTTGCCAATTCATACTTCGCGTCTACTTTAAACTTGCTATCAGGAATCTCTGAAAGCAATGATTTCAGCACCCACGCCTTCTTGTCGTTCTTTCCATCAAAGCCATAACACATTGCTTTTTGGAACATGGCGTAATCCTTATTTCCCTGAGAATTATCCGCTACTTTATCATAGTATTGAATTGCCTGAGCATAGCTTTTATTCACATAAAAACAGTCTCCAATACGCAGGTTAGCATCATTCACTTTTTTAGCATCCTTCACGCCATTTCCATCTGCATATTTTCTGAAACCAGTATTTGCATTTGAATAAAGATCACGCATCGTGTTGATGTTATTTTCCTCATTCGCTAGTTTGAAATAGCAATATCCCAAACCATAATTTGCCAAGCCATAAAATTCACTATTCACAGCACCTTGCTCACTTAGAAAAGCATTGTAGCGGGTAATAGCTTTGTTATAATCTTTCTGACGATAAGAGATCTCAGCCTTCCAGAATTTTGCATCTGAATTCAAAATCGGATTAACCGTGTAGGTAGGAACTTTATCAAAGAAGCTCTCCGATTTTGCATAATCCTCTGCTTGGAATAGTTCTACACCACGATTGTAAGCCACCACTTGATAAGCTTCTTTAACACGGTTGTCTTTATTCTTAATTTTATCCAAAGAAGCCAATGCCTTTTCGTAGTTACGTGTTTTCATGTAAACATTGAGAAGGAACTCATACGCTTCATCTCTCCTAGGGCTATCTGGATATTTATTCAAATAATCTTCGAATGCTGTAATAGCTTCGTGAAATGGATTGTATGAAAGTTCAAATGCCAATTTCGAGTAATTGAAAAGTGCATCTTCTTGAATCTCTCTGTTGAATTCCATTCCAGCTGCTTCACCAAATGCGTTTCTTGCATATTCCTTCTTATCCAATTTCAAATAGCAATCAGCCATATTGTAAGTAGCCAATTGATATAGCTCGTCATTTTCTCCACTGCAACCTGAGAATGCATCGAGTGCTTTCACGTAATTACCCGTTCTATAATAGGCGTATCCAAACTGGTAATAATCTTCACGAGTAATATCTGCTTTTTCTACACCAGCATGAAACTGTTCGAGATATGGAAGTGCTTCGGTATATTTTTCTTTGATGAAATAAGCGTCACCAATCAAACGAGCAATTTCAGGAACACGCTTAGTTGTATTGTCCTTTGCTGCTTGCAAAACCGCAGGAGCGTATGCCAATAACTCATCATACTTCTTTTGCTTGTAATAAATCTGCGTGATATAGTATGGAACAACTGGACTAAAATTAGGATCTGATTCCAATTTTTTAAATCCATCTAATGCTGTTTGCAAATCACCTTGCTCATAGGCAATGTGAGAATAATAATAGGTCGCCGCTTGCTTGTATTGGCTTTCCACGTTCATCACTTCAAAGAAATCTTGACGAGCCGCTTTCGAATCGTTGGTTTCAAAAAGTGAGTGACCTCTTTTATAATAGAATTCTATTTTCTGGGTCTCCGAAAGTTCCGACGGATCAACCTCCTTAAACCACTCGATCGCTTTCTTGTAGTTTTTACTTTTGTAATTGAAAGTAGCCAACTCGAAATAGGCGTGTCCTTTCCAAGGAGAATCTGGATGCTCTCGAACGAATCGCTCTAATTCAAACTCGGCATCTCGATGCATCAAATACAAAGCACAAATGCCCTTGTAATATTCTGCATTAATGCGAAGCGCATTTTTTGTGTCTGTTTCGAGACTCACATATTCTTCAAATTTCTCTTTTGAAGCTGCGTATTTCTCGTGATCAAAAAGGCTCAAAGCCTCTTTGTATACTGCGGTTTTGTCGTACAATGCTATAGGTCTCTGAGCTTGAACAAGCTGAGCGACTAACAGTACGGCTACCAAAATAATGCTCTTAATTGATTTCATTCAGGGTCATACTTTACCGAGAACAAAGTAAAATCGAGCCAAATATTGCTGGAACCAGTTTTAGGAAACTTGCGAACGATTGATTGTTAAGGGCGAAGACCTAGAAATACCCGTCAACAGAGCCTTTTCCTTGACGCACTAAGGCAGCAGCCCCTCCAGTGCAATCGAGTATGGTTGATGCCTCAAAGCCTCCCGGCCCACCATCAATTACCATATCTACACTGCTACCCCATTTCTCGTCAATTCTCTCAGGATCGGTGGTGTATTCCAATAATTCATCCTCGTCGTGTACAGAAGAAGCCACCAAAGGCTCTCCCAATGCATCGATTAGAGCTAGAGCAATAGCATTATCCGGAACCCTAATCCCTATTGTTTTTCTATTCGCAGAAAAAATGCGAGGAATATTACGATTCGCCTCCAAAATGAAGGTGTAAGGCCCAGGAAGAAGGGACTTCATCATTTTAAAAATGGGATTATTCACCGGCTGGCTGTAGTCAGACAAGTGAGATAATCCAGAACAAACTATTGAAAATTGAGCTTTCTCAGGTTTGACTCCCTTTAAGCGAGCCAAACGTTCAATAGCCTTATTGTTAGACATAGCACACCCAAAACTATAAACGGTATCAGTCGGATAAATGATTACCCCGCCGTCTTTCAAAATCTTTACAGCCTGCGCAAGCTTGCGACTATCAATATTGTCTGGGAATATTTGTACTAGCATAATGTAAATAAAAAAATGGGTCCCAATTGGGACCCATAATTTACAATATTATTTCGCTGCTTCAGCTGCTTTTTTATGATCTGCAAGGAATTGTGCCAACCCAATATCTGTCAATGGGTGTTTCAACAACGCCAAAATCGCACTAAGAGGACCAGTCATCACATCTGCACCAATCTCAGCGCACTTGATAATGTGCATTGGATGGCGAACTGATGCTGCCAAGATTTCTGTATCATAACCGTAGTTATCATAGATAACTCGAATTTGCTCAATCAACTCAAGACCATCAGTAGAAATATCATCCAAACGACCAACGAATGGAGACACATAAGTTGCACCTGCTTTTGCAGCAAGCAATGCTTGACCAGCTGAGAAAACCAAAGTACAGTTCGTGCGAATATCGTTGTCAGAAAAATATTTCAAAGCTTTAACACCGTCAAGTGTCATTGGCACTTTCACAACAATATTTGGGTGCAATTCTGCAAGTTCCTCGCCCTCTTTAATCATTCCAGCAAAATCTGTAGAAATAACCTCTGCACTTACGTCGCCGTCGCCAACAATCTCACAGATTGCTTTGTAGTGAGACATTACTTTATCCTTGCCTGAAATGCCTTCTTTGGCCATCAAACTTGGGTTAGTAGTTACGCCATCCAATACACCCAAAGCATGTGCTTCGCGGATTTGATCAAGATTAGCTGTATCGATAAAGAATTTCATGGTAAAATAATTTTGGCAAAGATAGTAACTAGTGACTGACGACTGGTTACTGGTTACTAGTTACTAGTGACTGACGACAGGTTACTGGTCACTAGTCGTTGGTCACCGGTCGTCAGTCGTTGGTCACTATATTTGCGGCATGACACCAAAGATGCAGAAATCAATACTTCAGATGATGATAACGGCGCTTGCCCTTATTGTCGGTGATTGGTGGCTCGACGGCGTGAGCTTCAGTCAGCCTTGGATAGCACTTGTAACTGCCCTCGTGCTCGCATTATTGAACACATTCATCAAACCTTTATTGGTTGTCCTTACAATACCAGCGACTATTTTCACATTTGGAATTTTCCTCTTGGTAATTAACGCAGCGATAATATTGATTGCAAAAGAAATCATCCCAAACAACAACTTTAGAGTGGATGGTTTTTGGTCGGCACTTTGGCTTTCGTTGATCATTTCATTTGCCAATTCCTTGTTCGGCGCCCGTGTTCAAGTGATTCGCAATAATGGTGAAGACTTAGAGAATTAACTATTCCATAAATTCCCAAGCTGTCCGATAGGCACCAAGCTTTTCAGCAAAATCAAGAAAATCAGAATAGAAAGTATCGTTACCCAAAGTAGCGCTATC
>JBJOKO010000284.1:0-3993 GCA_046046035.1 Bacteroidota bacterium
ATCGATGGAGTGGCCTTGCTGGCGCGGATTTTTTGTAGTTCGAATTCAAGGTGATTAATCGCCTTGTCCATTCCTTCTGCAGCCTCATCAAGGGCCATCTTCACTTCGTCTGTCATTGTAGTTTAGATCTATTTGGTGGTTCGAAATTAAAAAAGAAAACTCAAACTAGGCATCTACAAGTGTGCCCACATTCTCCCCACTTACCAATTTATATAAATTGCCTTCCTTGTTCATGTCAAAAACAATGATCGGCAGCTTATTCTCATTGCATAATGTAAAAGCAGTCATGTCCATCACCGAAAGATTCTTTTGGAATACTTCCTCGAATGTCAAACGATCGAACTTCACTGCACTTGGATCCTTTTCAGGATCGGCAGTGTAAATTCCATCTACACGCGTGCCTTTCAACACCACATCCGCCTCTGTCTCGATTGCACGAAGTGAAGCTGCTGTATCTGTTGTGAAAAAAGGATTACCAGTACCACTTCCAAAAATCACCACACGACCTTTCTCCAAGTGGCGAACGGCGCGGCGTTTAATGAAAGGTTCTGCTATAGCTTTCATCTCGATTGCTGATTGCAAACGAGTAGGAACTTCAATACTTTCTAATGCTGATTGTAGGGCCATGCTATTGATCATCGTAGCAAGCATTCCCATATAGTCGCCCTGTGTGCGCTCCATTCCACCTTGCTCAGCTTGCACACCGCGGAAGATATTTCCTCCACCAATGACTATCGCCACTTGCACTCCCTCTGCCCAAACGCGCTTAACCTCCTGTGCGTATTTTAAAAGTCTGCTGTTGTCAATACCGAACTGCTTATCACCCATCAGGGCCTCACCGCTCAGTTTCAGGAGTATGCGCTTGTATTTCATAAAATCATAGTGGAATATGCGGCAAAGATAACCAAACTATCCTTCTATTTCCACACTTACCGAATGCACTTGCCCTCCCATTGGGGCGTTGATCTTGGTAATCTTTACCCAACGATTAGCTGCTTGAGGAAACTCTGCCTTAAGGACATTTAAAATGCGTAAGGAAACGGTCTCGATCAACTTCGCACGAATTGCCATCTCACGATACACGATTTCTTTGATTTTTACATAATCAATAGTCTGCGACAAATCATCCGCCAACGCCGCATCTGTATAATCGAAATCAATGCAAATATCCACCGAATACTCCCCCCCCACAATAGCCTCCTCAGCCCAACAACCGTGGAATGCATGAAGCCTAATATCGTTCAACCGTATTTTCATGACGTTCTTTTATATGAAAGGTCCCATTTAGTGAACCCAAATGAACACAAGTGGAAACAAATGCACTCAAATGAACACAAATGAACAATATCATTTGAATGCACTTTTTTCATTTGGGTGCATTCGGGTTCATTTGGGTTCACTTGGTTTAACTACATTCCACTTGGTTTAACTCTATTCGGCTATCGCCGCAATACGAGCAAGTGTCTCACGCTTCCCAATCAACTCCGCAACATGCGAACTGCCTGGGCCTGTAAGGGTTCCTGTTAGGCAGAGGCGGAAAAGTGGCATTACTGCTCCCATTCCCAATCCTTTTGCTGTGATGAATTCCTTGAATTTCGCATCAATATTTTGGTGACTAAATTCCTCGATAGTCTCAAGTTCTTTCGCCCATTCTTTCATCAACTCATTGCTCTCACCCGCTTTCCACTTCTTCGACATTGCATCTTCGTCATACGACTTTGGTGCTTCGAATAAATATGTGCCTTCGAGCAAATCTTGAATGAATACTGCGCGCTCTTTCATCAACTCACAAACGCCTGCCGCGTATTCTTCTGTCACATTGTAGCCTTTCTCCACAATCATCGGCATGATCATTCTAGCCAATTCAATACTTGGTGTTGCGCGTAGATATTGCTGATTGAACCATTTTGTTTTTTCTGGATCGAACTTCGAACCGCTCTTTCCAATACGCTCAATGGTGAAGGTTTCCACCATTTCTTCCAAAGTGAAAATCTCTTGGTTATTGCTAGGCGCCCATCCAAGTAGAAGAAGCATATTGATAAACGCTTTTGGGAAATATCCTCTTTCGCGGTAACCGCTCGATTGCTCGCCTGTTGCTGCATCTTTCCAATTCAATGGGAATACAGGGAATCCAAGACGATCGCCATCACGCTTGCTCAATTTTCCGTTGCCATCAGGTTTCAAAATCAAAGGCAAGTGAGCAAACTCCGGTGCGTCCCATCCGAATGCACGATACATCATCACATGCAATGGTGCAGACGGCAACCACTCTTCTCCACGGATAACATGCGTGATTTCCATGGTATGGTCATCCACGATATTCGCCAAGTGATAAGTTGGCATTCCATCACTTTTGAAAAGAACTTTGTCGTCCAATTCATTAGTGCTAAAAACAACCCAACTGCGAATGATATCGTGGAAACGAACTTCCTCGTTGCGTGGCATTTTGAAACGGATAACATAAGCATCTCCGTTGGCAATACGCTGCTTCACCTCATCCTCTGGAAGAGTGATGGAGTTTTTCATCGTATTACGAGAAATACTATTGTATTGCCAGTTCGGCATTTTCGCCAATTCCGCTTGCTTGCGAATATTATCAAGCTCTTCCGGTGTATCAAATGCATAATACGCCCAGCCTTTTTCGATCAATTCTTCAGCATAAGCGCGGTACATCGGCTTGCGCTCTGATTGGCGGTATGGCGCGTGTGCACCACCGTAACCAACACCTTCATTAGGCTCAATACCGCACCACTTAAGGGCTTCAATGATATAATCCTCTGCTCCAGGAACGAAACGACCCTGGTCAGTATCTTCAATACGAAGCAAGAAATCACCACCGTGTTTCTTAGCAAATAGATAGTTATATAAAGCAGTGCGAACACCACCCATGTGCAATGGCCCTGTAGGACTAGGCGCAAAGCGCACACGAACTCTTTTATCAGACATACCCGTCAATTATTAGGCTGCAAATATAGGACTACGCGCGGGGATTCTGGATTCCGGATTCCGAATTCCAGATTTTTGATTTCTAATTTTTAATTTTTGATTTGGGTCGGTTCCTGAGCCTGTCGAAGGATTATTTTTCATTGAGTATTTACTATTCGGGTTCACTTGGGTGCATTTGTTTGCACTGTTCCACCGCCACACTGTCTAATTGCCACACTATAGTCATTTCGATTAACTTTAGCATCTCAATCCATCACAAATGAGCATCTCTTCTATCGTTAATAGCCAACGCACCTTCTTCAAATCGCATACTACTCTCGATGTCGAATACCGCAAGAATGCGTTGCGCAAGTTGAAAGCAGTTTTGCAATCGAATGAACGTTTGTTGCATGATGCGATCTATGCGGATTTCGGGAAATCAGAGTTCGATAATTACGCCACGGAGTTGGGAATTCTTTATAAAGAAATTAATTATTACATCAGTAAAATGGACAGTCTGAGTGCTCCTCAGCGCGTTCGAACAAATTTGGCGAATCTTCCAGGAAGCAGTTTTATCTACCAAGATCCATACGGTTGCACTCTTGTTATTGGCGCCTGGAACTATCCTTATCAATTATCCATTGGTCCGGCTATAGCCGCCATTGCTGCGGGAAACACATGTATCATCAAACCAAGTGAATTGCCTGAGAATACTATGAAGGTGATGGCTTCATTAATCAATGAAAATTTTCCTACTGAATATCTCCATGTTGTTACAGGCGGAGTTGAAGAAACAACTCAATTACTACAAGAAAAATTCGATAAAATCTTTTTCACTGGAAGCACTCGCGTAGGCAAAATCGTTTACGAAGCTGCCGCGAAAAATCTCACTCCTGTTACACTAGAACTCGGCGGGAAATCTCCTGTTATTATTACTAAATCCGCAAATCTCGAAGTTGCTGCAAAGCGCATCGCATGGGGCAAATTCTTGAATGGAGGACAAACATGTATTGCTCCAGACTACATACTCATTGATGAAAGTATTCAAGAAAAATTCATTGTTATTTT
>JBJOKO010000285.1:0-3981 GCA_046046035.1 Bacteroidota bacterium
GGATATGGAAAACAGCGACATTATTATCGATCCAAACAATGTGTCTGATGAAAACATCGCTGATACAGAGGCTGGAACTGAAAATAATGAAGAATAATTGAAGCTTTAGATTTCTAATCTATATGGATATTTGAAAAGAGCCGCATCCTTAATTGTACGCGGCTTTTTTCTTTTCCGTCATTTTGGCAAGAAAGTTGAAATCGGCGGCAAAGAGTTTTTACTTTTGACACATAAACAATAAAAAGAATAATGAAAAAAGTCCTTTTTCTTTCACTTTCTCTATTAGCATCTACTTGTGCATTTGCACAACCAAGCGTAACAAATGCATTCAATGCTAACAAAGAGGGTGATTTTGAAGCAGCTGCAGGTTTTATCGAAACCGCTATTACAGATCCAAAAGCCTCTACTAAAGAGAAAACCTGGAGATATCGTGGTGATATCTACTTGAACATAGCTACTGATCCAGCTTTATTGGCAAAATATCCAAATGCTGTTCAATTGAGTAAAGAAAGCTATTTCAAGAATTTAGAATTAGATAAATACGGAGACTATAAAGTAGAAGTAACTGCTTCTTTGGATAAGCTACTTAGATTGGTAAGCGCAATGACTGATCAGCAAATTAAAGCAGATAACTATTGCGGTGCTGCAGATAACTTCCTTACTATAAGCGAAATTAGTTCTAAGTTCAGTATCGTTGATTCTGCCTCAATTTTCAATGCAGGTCTTTGCTACGACAAATGTGGAAGCAACGCTAAAGCATTGGAAAACTATAAGCGTTGTGCTGACTTGGGATACAACATTCCTGATGTATATCGTTACATGTCAGAAGTTTACGTAAAAGAGGGTAAAAAAGAAGAAGCTAGAAAAGTTATTTCTGATGCTCGCGCGAAATACCCTAAAGATGCTGAATTGCTTCGTACTGAGGTAAATATCTACCTAGCAGATGAGCAATATGAGAAAGCTGAAACGCTTCTAAAATCATTGACCGAAGCAGATCCAAAGAATGAAGTTATTCATTATATCCTGGGAATCACTTACGGCAAGTTGGCTAAAAAAGACGAAGAAGAAGCAGCTTATAAAAGTGCTTTGGCTTTAAAACCAAATTATTACGATGCTTTGTTCAACGTAGGTGCGATGTATTTCAATCGTGGTTTGGATAAAGAGAAGGAATGCGAAGCAATTCCTCCAAGAGAAACTGCAAAATTCAATGACTGCACAGCGAGCTGTAAAGTTTCATTTGCTAACGCGGTTACTAATCTTGAAGGCGCTTATAACAACATGGCTCCAGAAATGAAAGGAACTCAAGAGGAGAGACAATTGATCGGTGCATTGAAAGATGCTTATTACAAAGCAGAGAGATACGACGACTACAAGAAGATGAAAGAACTTCTAGGTCAATAAATGATATAGAAAGCCGGGAGAGTATCCCGGTTTTCTTTTACAATTTTACTTTACATAATGTAAATTATGACTTGATAGAAATACCTGAAACAGCAGTGAAATCAGGGATTCTGATGAAATTATATCCATAAAAAAAAGCCGACTGAGATTACCAGTCGGCTTTATATTCTATTCCTAAGATTCCTGAAATCTTAATTCTCAACTACCCTAAACGGATCAGAAAATCTTTCATTTGTCAGAAATGTTTCATCTGTAAATGTTCTCATAAATGCTACCAAAGCTTTCTTTTCTTCCATGGTCATATGCATTCTTAATGGAATGATTCCGGTTGCCGCATTGAGCTCCTCGTCCATCGGATCTTCTCCAAAAAAGAAAAATCCACCGTTGGTGTTCTTCCTTAACATGAATGATAATTGTGGATGATTTGACATTCCGCTGTTGTAAAACTCGACAACTTCCTCTAGGGTTTGGAATCTGCCGTCGTGCATATATGGAGCCGTTTGAGCAATATTTCTGAGCGACGGAACCTTAAACCATCCGTTTCGCTCATTGCCCGAAACTGGTTCAATACCAGGCATTCCCTGATCTGAATACCATGGATCTAAACCAACATTTTCAGACGCACTTGATCCTCCATTAAGATTATCTCCACCGTGACAACCACTGCAAGGGAATTTAGCAAAGTATAAGTCCTTGCCAAGCAATTCCTCTTCCGTGAAATTGGAAAAACCTGTCATGGTCCCAATATCATACTTGGAATTGATACTCACCATGGATCGAATAAAATGTACCAAACCATCGCTGATTTTTTCTACTGTCACTGAATCACTGCCAAAAGCATTTTCGAATAATGGCTTGTAATAGTTCAATGACTCGACTTTATCAACCATGTACTGCTGGTCATCCAATCCCATTTCTATATGATTCCCAATTGGCATAAGAACCATGTTTTCAAGAAATTCTTCTCGTAAATCATGGAAAAAAGCTTCTTGGAGACCTGCATTCAGTATTGCTGGGGTGTTTCGTGGAGTCAGTTTATTCTCAAAACCAACGCTTTGTGCTTTATTATCAGCGAAACCAAATGCCTGTTTATGGCATGTTGCACAGCTTATTCTATTATTTAGAGACAACTGGGTGTCGTAAAACAATACCCGACCCAAAGTAGCTTTCTCATTATCAATTACAAAGCCTTCCATGGGATCAAAATCCACAATTCCTGGGATTTCGTCATATGGAATTGTGGTTTCCGGCAGCACTGGAATTCTCGCCCCGAGCAAACCTTCTTCTTTATTACAAGAAGCCATTACTGCTACGGAAATAACTACACCTGCTATTACTATTTTAGTTTTCATCTCTTTACTCAATTTTTAATTAAAAACGAGCGATTAGAAAAAGGGCTGTTGGAGGCAAAATTGTGAATGTTTTCTGCGTAGAATTAATTGTACTATTAAAACCAGGTTCTTCAGTACTTGTTTGAATGTCTTCAATATTAGAAGAAAGCAATCGAGCGCTAACCTCAGTGCCAATGCTGAAATTAGGGGTGAAGTGATACTGAGCAAAAAAGAAAGGAGCGACCCCTACCCCTTTGGATTCCAGCGAATTTACTATCTCACGAGTTTCTCCAGTTTCATCGATGAAAACCGTGTTGTACGATTTTGAAGAGTTAGAAATAACCCCATCCACACCATATTTTATTGAGAAATTATTCTTGAAATTCTTATAGAATACCAGACCCAACCTCAAATCTAGAGCGGCTGTATCGATTACAAAATCGGTATTGCCATTTGATTGGCCAGCCAATTCATTGAACGAATCAGAATGGTATCCAGCTCCAAGTCTTAGTCCTAGAGACTTGAACTTTTTTTCAAGAGTTAGTGCGTACGGCGAATATGGAATATCCGAATTCTCTTTTTGAAGGCTGCGAAATATAGGAACTACATTCATTCCGACTTCGACGAAAGAGCTGTCTGACTGTGCAATAGAAGTCAGTGAAGTACCAAAAAGTACTGCAGCAATGAGTGTTTTTTTCATAATGACTTAGTTGTTGTCTAAGTCAAAGATACGAACAAAGCTCTTTCTACTCAAAAATCGACGCTTGCTTTCCCGGGCCAGAACCTTTAGTGCGTTTTGGCTCATCGTCAGAAATGTCAGTACCAATGGTGTCATCAGGTCTGTCCAATTGGATTTTAACCTGAGGACGTTTAGCACGAATCATTTCTTGCAACAAGTTTTCCGACTCAATCTCTCTTTGTGGATCTGCATCAAGCAATTCAACACTTAAAATTGGCAAAGCAGTAAGTCTATTTCCTATGGCTTTCAATCCTTTCACGGCAATGAAGTCACGGAGGTAGACACTTTCGTCCATCTTGTGTTGAGCTTGTTTGAACTTCTTATTATACCTCACATAGAGTGTAGGATGATGCAAAGTTGTTGCTATTCCAAGTTTACTCTTTGGATGTTCTGAGATGAATGTTACTGGTCCTTTAGACACCTCAACTAGGAAGCGTTTTACGAACCACTGTTCTTTTTCACCATCAAAATACACGGCAGTAACTGCCTTCTCTGGAATAAACTTCTCTA
>JBJOKO010000286.1:0-3976 GCA_046046035.1 Bacteroidota bacterium
ATATTGCAGTGCCAGTCTTAAGCGTTGGCGATGTAGTGATTAATGAATTTGTTGCTTCAAACGAAACAGGTACAACCGATTCGGACGGGCAATACGACGATTGGATTGAGTTTTACAATACTACAGATTCTGAAATAAGTTTGTCTGGAACATATCTATCTGATGACTTCGCAAATCCTACCAAATGGGCGTTTCCGGAGAATGCAGTTGTACCTGCGAATGGATATTTGACAATTTGGGCAGACGAAAATGGTGGACAAATTGGAGTGCACACGAACTTCAAACTTTCAGCTTTGGGAGAAGAATTGGTCTTTGGTTATTCCGACGGAACAATACTAGACTCGCATGTTTATGGCGCTCAATTCGCTGATCGTTCAGTTGCACGATGCGAAAATGCAACAGGTCCTTTTATCGATAATGTATTGCCAACATACAATGCATTTAATGAATGTATAGTTGGAGTGGATGAAGAAGAAGGACTTACAACATTTGAAGTATATCCAAATCCTGCCACAGATTTCATTCAAATCAATGGCACGAGTTCAATGGAGTACATCAATATAATCAACAGCGCAGGACAACTCGTAACAACAATCTACACCAACAACGCCAACTCAATCCGCCTAGAAGTTTCTGATCTAGCTGATGGCATTTATATGCTGCAGGCGAATACGGGAGCGAAGAGCAGAATGGTAGTAGGTAGCAGGTAGTAAGTAATAGGTAGTAGGTAGTAAGTACGGAGATTTGAGTACGAAGTACGTAACCAGTAACTAGTAACCAGTAGTTAGTCACCAGTAACCGGTCACCAGTTTTGCTTATTTTCGTGAAAACTTGAGTGATGGCTAAAATCGAATCGGAGCTGGAAGTACTGAAAGCTAATGGTGTAATTAGTGAAGAGGTTGCGCAGAATATTCGCTCGTACTATGCGGGGAAAGGGAAAGTGTCGAACAATGGAATGATAGGCATTTTCACTGCTATTGGCTCTTTGCTTGTTGGACTTGGAATTATACTTCTTGTTGCCCATAATTGGGATGAACTTGCTTTTGGAGTTAAAATATTCTTTGCTTTTTTACCTCTTGCGCTTTCTCAACTATTTTGTTTTTTCACACTTTGGAAGCGCGGTGATAGCAAAGTACTACGCGAAAGTTCGGGGACACTTTTAGTTTTATCCATCGCCTCTGCGATTTCATTGATTAGTCAGATATACCATATTGATGGAGATATTGGTGACTTTTTGATGCTTTGGATTCTGCTTTCGTTGGTGGGAGTTTATTTGATGCAGTCTTCTATTTCATGGATCATTATGTTGATCGCATCCGTTGGTTATCTCACGGCTTCGGGGCATTATGAAGAATATATTTCCACAGCATTTGTGCTGTCTCTATTGCCCTATTATGTTTGGTTGTATCGAACAAATCCAGAAGCTAACGCTCTTCGCTTTTTCAATTGGCTTTATCCCATTGCATTGATATTTTCCTCGATATCGATGTGTGAAGGAGGAGATGAGTATGGATTGTTGGTGTTGCTTTCGATATGCTCTTTATTCTATCTTTTTGGAAAGAAATACATCTATGAAATTCACCAGCGATTGAATGGGTATATGGTCATTGGTGCGATGGGCATTATTCTAAGCTTGATAATTTTGAGTTTTGAATCGAACTGGAGACAACTAATAGAGAATGGATCCAATTCAGATATTCAAATGTCAATGCTGCTTATTGGACTTTTTTCTATTTTTTCTGTGGTGGTATTTTATCAACTTAATAAGAATAATCAAAAATTGGAAAGTGATTTTAATGTTTTTGAATGGGCATTTCTCTTAGCTCCATTCTTCATTTTCCTGACCTATACTAGCGAAACATTTGCTGTGGCCGTTGATAATGTAGTGTTGTTTGCGATTGGAATTTTGAATATCCGACGAGGCTTGAAGCAAGAGCATTTGGGAATTCTGAATTTAGGTTTTTCTATACTTGGATTATTTGTCATTATTCGATTTTTCGATGATTCCTGGTCGTTCTTTCTAAGAGGAGCATTGTTTGTATTGGTTGGCGCGGGAATGTTCGCTGCCAATTATGTGATGATTCGTAAACGCAAAGCAATGGAGGTGAATAATGAAAAATAGAAAACTAATTCTAGCTCTATTCGCTGGAGTATGCTTGATACAGTGGGCTGTTCTCGGAGGTGATGTTCTCACAAGAGAGAATATTCAAACGGTCGGAGTAAAACATTTATTCAAATGCCAAGGCTATGATCCTGTAGATGTTTTTCGAGGAAACTACATCGCTCTGAGATTCGATATTGAGAATGATCCTTTCATTCCAGATGAATACGATTCTACCAGGTATTCACGTGAGTACTTTGTCACTTTTAGGGTGGATTCTCTTGGCTATAGTAAACTAGATGCGGTTACAATCGAGCAACCATCAACCGATGATTATTTGAAGATGGAAGCCTCTTATTATGGTGTTGGCAGCAGCAGAATAGAAGTTCCATTCAACAAGTACTTCGTCAATGAGGACAAAGCTGAGGAAATCGAACGCCAATACCAAGAAGCCACAAGAGCCAATAGCAATGTAGAAACCTACCTAGAGGTATATATCCACGAAGGTAAGTTCGCGGTAGGGGAACTGGTATTTAAGCCGTAGGCCGTAGGCTGTAAGCTATAGGCTATAGGCCGTAAGCTGTAAGCTATAAGCTATTAGTACGGAGATTTGAGTACGAAGTACGTAACCAGTAATTAGTAACCAGTAACCAGTTAGTTTCGTTTCGCTCTTTGCATTGGGTTTTCTTCGGGTCTTTGTTGTCCTTGTTTGAACAATTCGAATTTGGTTGGGATGATGCGTGCGGGCCAGAAGTTGTTGTTCAACTCTACATCTGCTGTTTCCAATTGAGGATCTAAAGCGATGCTTGTTGCTTCACGATCTAATGCGAAAACCTTGGTAACCGTTGGTTCTGACATCTTCCAAATCTCTGCTGGTATTTTGAATCGACGTGTTGAACCGTCGGCAAATTCAAATTCGAAAATCAAAGGCATGATCAAACCACCCACATTTTCGACAGTTACTTGATAATAGTACTTGTCTGAATTGATCATTTTCTTTTCTTCTTCAGAAAGTCTTTTCAAGTATTCTTCGTAATCCTTGGTGTCGAGAAGAGTAACTTTATATGGATCGTAATTAGTGTAGAAGTCTACGATGTCTTTGTCTACATCCATCTGCGTTACCAAGCCTTCAGCTCTGTCGCGTTGAAGAGAGATGTCTGCTGGTTGAGCATCTTTTTGTTCTTTTTTAAATGCATTTTCTACAACTGGATCATGCGTATTCCATTTGAAAAGTTTTACTTCTTTCAAATTCATATCGCAATGTTCTGTGCCGTAGAACCAACCTCTCCAGAACCAGTCTAAGTCAACACCGCTAGCATCTTCCATCGTGCGATAGAAATCTTCTGGTGTTGGATGTTTGAATGCCCAACGGCGTGCATATTCTTTGAATGCATAGTCAAATAGTTCGCGGCCCATAATGGTTTCGCGAAGGATATTAAGTGCTGTTGCAGGTTTTCCGTATGCATTATTTCCAAATTGATAAATGCTTTCAGAGTTGGTCATGATCGGAGACATTTTTGTTTTGTCACCCTTCATATAATCTACGATGTTGCGCGCAGGACCGCGACGAGTAGGGTAGTTGGGGTCAAATTCTTTTTCCGCCAAGTACTGCACGAAGGTGTTCAATCCTTCATCCATCCATGTCCACTGACGCTCATCGCTGTTGATGATCATCGGGAAGAAGTTGTGACCAACCTCGTGGATGATTACCGAAATCATTCCCACTTTGGTATTTTCACTATATGTTCCATCTGGTTCTGGGCGACCGCCGTTGAAACAAATCATTGGATATTCCATACCAATCCATTTGCTGTGCACAGAAATGGCTACTGGATAAGGATAGTCTATCGTGTGTTTAGAATATACTCGAAGTGT
>JBJOKO010000287.1:0-3974 GCA_046046035.1 Bacteroidota bacterium
TGCTTGGTTGATTCCGTTAACGATTGTTTGAACGTTAACATCATTGCTACCAGCTACTACCAAACTCTTACCAGCAGCTGCTTTCAATTCAGCAACAATCTTAGAGATTGCCCCTGCATCTACGCCATCAACTGCAATGTTTGATCCACCAGTCACTCCGTTGTAAATCGCTGCAGCAACCATACCTTCTTGCGATGGTTTGATTGGGTGGCGATAATCAGCATTAGAACCGCTAAGGCTCATCACTGATTCGAATTGATAGTGTTTGCTCATTCCGCCATTCTCAGGTTTGCGACCCTCAGAATAACCAACTTGGAATTGTGCTGGAGCGATCCATGTACCAAGGAAATCAGCTGCTATGCTCACGATCACTTCTGCTTTCGCAAAATTGTAGTTAGGAACTACTGCTTGACCGAAACTTGCTTGATTTGCTTGAGTGATACCGCTGTAAGAAACTGTATCGTACTGGATGTGCTGAACTTTGCCCGCGTATTTTGTAGCAAACTCATTGATTGCTCTTTGAGTTGATGGGCTAATGATAGTGTTAGAAAGGATGCGAACATTAGCTGCAGATGCGATAGCACCTTTAACTTCCGCGTCTAGCGTATTCCAATCAATATCACTGCCTGCTTTCTTTGGTCCTTGTAGACGAGCGCTATCGTAGAGTCCGATAACTGAAGCATTCACACGTGAGCTAACTGCTCCGTTTGCGATACCAAGGTCTTTATTTCCTTTGATGAAAATAGGACGACCTTCACGTGTTTTAACCAAAATATTACCGTAGTCGTTTCCATCATAATACGTCGAAGCGTAATAGTTGGCGATACCAGGAGTAATCTCTTCTGGTTTAACAACGTAAGGAATACTTTTTACAACAGGAGTTTCGCATGCTGCAAGCGTAGCCGCTGCAACACTGAATCCCATGAACTTCAAGAAGTCACGGCGCCCTGTACTTGTTTCTTTCAATTTATTATCAGAAAGAAAATCTGAAACTGATTGCTCTTTGGCAAATTCAGTGGAGATAGCTTCCTGGAAGGCCGATGTGTTAGCTAACTCATCAAGACCGGTCCAATATTTCTTATTCATTCCCATGATCTCTAGGTCGAATTCAGATTAATAGTGACACTTACCACATTCCCAACCGCCCATTTCACGGACAGTTACCTCACCGTCTTCCATGATGTCACGGATGGTGCGAAGACCAACTTCAGAGGTCTCGAAGCGTTTGTGCATTTCTTCGTAATAAGCAGAACTTGTCAAGTCAACTTGAGATTTGTTGTGACACTCAAGGCACCATCCCATTGTAAGGGTTGGCTTAGTCAACTTAATCAAACCTGGCACTGCAGCTGGATCTTGAGCATTGATCTCATCGATTGTAGCTTGGTGACCAACAGTGTACTTGTCAACTGGACCGTGACATTGCTTACAGTCAATCTTTCCAACAGTTACGTGTTGTGAGTGATTGAAGTAAACGTGGTCTGGCAAGTTGTGTACTTTATTCCATACAAGAGGCTTTTGCTCAGCGCCCTCGATATATGTTCCTTTTGCAGGATCGAAACCAATAGCTTCGTAGATCTTGTTGATCTGTGAAGTACCAGTAACCGCACCTTGTTTAATCCCTTTGTGACAGTTCATACAAACGTTCACTGAAGGAATACCAGCGTGCTTTGAATTTGCAGCTGAACTGTGGCAGTATTGGCAATCGATTTCGTTTTGGCAAACGTGGATGCTGTGAGAGAACCATACATCCTGTGTAGGAGTATAGCCTTCATAAACACCGATGTTCATCAAAGCGCTGTAACCAACAACACCTACATAACAGAATAGGAATAGTCCGATAACAGAAACGAAGACGCGGTTTTTCCACATCCATCCTTTTGCTGTTACCCAATATCCAACTTCTGGTTCTGCTGGCAAACCTTCGCGCTCATTGATAGCATTCTTAAGAGAACGGTTGATGTTCGCTGCAGAAACGCCGATAATTGCTAGGATAACACCGATGATGATGAACCAGATGAAACCATCATGTTCTTCATTTTTCTCAGCGTCAGCCTTCAATTCCTCGAGGGTTTGACATTCGTTTGTTGGGACTGCTGTACCCGCTGCAGATGCAGGAGGCGTCTTGATGTAGGTCATGATGTCCTTAATCTCGGCTTCTGTAACCGCTTGACCGGCCATCCATCCGAAAGTTGGAACATTGGCTGCAACAAGTCCCTTAATGTACGCATCGCCTGTAGCTGCTGCCGCTTGTGGGTTCTGGATCCACTTCACAAGAAGCGCATCTTTCCCCGCCCAGCGATCACTCACCCCGGCCAAGCCAGGTGCGGCGACAACTTCGTTGGTGATTTTGTGACATGAGGCACAATTAGCCTTAAATAGCTGCTCTCCTTTGGCAGCATCTCCTCCCTCGTGGATACTCGCACGGCTAGTTAAAGCCATGGAAAACACCAAGGTAAGAGCGACGAGAATCTGTTTGTAAATTCTTTCTGAAAACCGCATCATTGCTGTGATTTACGAAATTCTGTGTAATAGAATTCCGCGCAAATTTATATCACAGCGGTCATTAACAGTTCTTAACTCAATCTTTCTTAATAATTTATATTGTGTCTAAATAAGCATTCGCTTGAACGTGCTGAATAACACCTATTTCGCTTCGAAACGCATATTTCTTTTTGGTATAATTTTTAACAACAAATAGGAAGTTCGTAACTTTGTCACCACATGAAACTCAAATTAGTTTTAACATCAGTCTTTTTTATTCTCCTTACTGGATTTATCCCTGCTGCGCTTTCTGCTCAAACAGGAAATACAAATCCATCAAGCGATTCTCTCCTTATTAAGGAAGGTGATGTGAAATTTCATTCAGAGGGAAGAATCGATTCTCTCGAAAAAAGACTTCGCGGTAAAACCGATTTAAAAGGATACCGAATCCAAATCTTTCTTGGATCTTATCAAGATGCAAAAAACGTAAGAGCAAAATTCTTGACCAACGGTCTTGGGCTTCAAGCATATATTGTTCAAAATGCCCCAGATTACGTTGTCAGAGTTGGTGATTTCAAGACAAATCTTGAACTTCATAAATATCTAGATGAAGTTAAAAAATCATATCCAGGCTCCTTAGTTGTAGTCGATAAAATCGAGCCTCCACGCTTCCCGAAGAGTAAATAGAACTTTGACTTTCCACGGGTTTGACAAAAAATATACATTTCTGTCAATCCCCTTCCATACTTTTGAGCCGAATAAACTCACTAGTATGCCATTCTATCACGAATTAGGGGAAATTCCACAAAAGAGACATACGGTTTTCAAGCAGCCCAACGGCGGTTTGTATTACGAACAATTGTTTGGAACCGAAGGATTCAGTGGAATGAGTTCTTTGCTCTACCACGTCCATCGTCCAACGATGATAAGAAGTGTGGGTCAGCCCATCAGTGTTGCTCCTGTAGCTGCAATTGATAAAAACATTTCTCCGATGATGCTCGCAGGCTTCAATGCAAAACCTGAAAAGGATTTTCTTGATAGCCGCAAAGTGGTTTTATTCAATAATGACTTGAATATTTCTCTCGCTGCTCCGCAACAGAGCTTGCGCGATTATTTCTATAAAAATGCAGATGCAGACGAAGTAATCTTTGTGCACAAAGGCACAGGAACACTTCGCACTTTTCTTGGAAATATTCCTTTCGCTTATGGCGATTATCTAGTTATACCAAGAGGAATTATTTATCAAATAGATTTCGATACTGAAGACAATCGCCTTTTCATTGTCGAATCTTTTTCTCCAGTTGTAACTCCAAAAAGATATCGCAATCACTTTGGTCAATTACTAGAACATTCTCCTTTCTGTGAACGTGATTTCCGTAAGCCAAAACAATTGGAAACACACGATGAAAAAGGAAGTTTCTTTATTAAAATTAGAAAAGAAAATGTGTTGCATACTGTGGACTACGCATCACATCCATTCGATGTAATCGGAT